>JACQLN010000026.1 GCA_016204035.1 Parcubacteria group bacterium
GCGCTAGCCCGCATGGCTCAAGATTTTTCACTCCGCTATCCATTGGTGGACGGCCAAGGCAATTTTGGTTCCATAGACGGCGATGCGCCCGCGGCTTACCGCTACACCGAATGCCGGATGGAAACCATGGCCGAAGAGATGCTCACCGACATAGACAAGGAAACGGTAGACTGGACTCAAAACTACGACGGCACCCGCGAAGAGCCGTCGGTTTTGCCTGCCAAGGTTCCCAATATACTTTTGAACGGTTCGGTGGGTATTGCGGTGGGTATGGCCACTAACATTCCACCCCACAATTTAGTGGAGGTAATGGATGCTCTAATTTATTTTGCCGATAATTCCAAGGCCACCAGTGAAGATCTGATGCAGTTTGTTAAGGGTCCGGATTTTCCCACCGGCGGCGCTATTTACGGCAAAAAAGACATTATCCAGGCCTACGCTTCGGGTCGGGGGCCGATGGTGGTGCGGGGCGTGGCCGATATTGTGGAAGCCAAAAATTCCAAAAGTTTTAACATCATAATCAAAGAGATTCCTTACCAGGTTAACAAGGCCACTATGTTGGAACATCTGGCCGAACTGGTTAAGGAAAAAAAGATAGAAGGCATTAAAGACATTCGCGACGAGTCGGATAAAGACGGTATCCGGGTGGTCATTGAACTAAGAAACGACGCTTATCCGCAGAAGGTTCTAAACAAACTTTATAAACTGACCGATCTGCAAAGGACTTTTCATTTGAACATGCTGGCTTTGGTGGATGGTCTTCAACCGCAGGTGCTGTCGCTAAAATCGGTTTTGGAACATTGCTTGGAACATCGCCGGGTGGTGATAGAACGAAGAACTAAATATGATCTTAAAAAAGCCCAAGAAAGAGAACATATTTTAGAAGGTCTGGCCCAAGCGTTGGATCATATTGACGCGGTTATAGATACCATCAGAAAATCAGAAACGCGCGAAGCAGCCCACGCCAACCTAATAAAAAAATTCAAACTTTCCGAACTCCAAGCGTCGGCTATTTTGGAAATGCGCCTGGCCACTTTGGCCGGGTTGGAAAGAAAGAAAATAGAAGACGAATTGATAGAGAAGAAAAAACTCATTGGCTATTATCAAGAACTTTTAGGCGACGCTAAAAAACTTTTAGGCGTCATCAAAGCCGAGTTTAAGGAGATAAAAGATAAATATCCCGGCGAACGGCGCACTAAAATTTATGCCAGCCCCGTAGGTGAGTTTAGCGAGGAAGATCTTATTCCCGATGAGGAGGTTATTATCACTTTAAGCCGGGACGGTTTTATCAAGCGTTTGCCGCCGGGCACTTACCGCACCCAAAAAAGAGGCGGCTCGGGCAAAATCGGAGCCAGTGTGGCCGAAGAGGATTTCATTCAGCATTTAGTGGTGGCCAACACCCACGACAGTATTTTGTTTTTTACTTCTTCTGGCAAGGTGTTTTTGGCCAAAGTCCACGAGATTCCCCAGGCCGTCAGAACCTCCAAAGGCCGGGCGTTGGTTAATTTTTTGGAAATTGCCCAAGAAGAGATTATTACCGCGATTGTGCCGGTTAAGTTTGACATTAAAAAATCCAAAACACAGGAAAACCCGGGCAAGTTCTTAGTGATGATCACGCGGGGTGGTATAATTAAAAAAACCGAGGTATCCGATTTTGCCAATGTCAGACGTTCGGGGCTGATCGCCATGAAATTAAAAAAAGGCGACGAACTGGATTGGGTCAAACTGACTTCAGGCAAGGATGATATAATTTTGGTCACCAAAAACGGACAAGCCATAAGATTTTCGGAAAACGATGTGCGCGACATGGGCCGCAACGCTTCGGGAGTGAATGCTATAAGATTAAAGGGGATAAAGGGGGGTGGAAAGGGTGAAACGGGCGGCGATATGGTTTCCGGAGCCGACATTATCAGTTCTTATAATAAAGACTCCGAGGTGCTGGTGGTTATGTCCAAGGGTTACGCCAAAAGGACTCCGGTTAAATTGTATAAACGGCAGAAACGGGCCGGTTCGGGCATAAAAACGGCCAAAGTGACCGATAAAACGGGCATAATAGTTTCGGCCAAAATTATCGGCCAGGAAGAAGATTTGATTGTTATTTCCAAGAAAGGACAATTAATACGAACACCTATTAAGGATATTTCCGTGTTAGGGCGGGCTACCCAAGGCGTCAGAGTGATGCGGATGAAAGACGGGGATCAGATTGCTTCAATCACAACGTTATAAGACCTATAAGA
>JACQLN010000034.1 GCA_016204035.1 Parcubacteria group bacterium
TTCTTTAGCTTCTTGCCATAATCGGCGCGCTTTTTCTGTTGATGGTGGACTAGCAATCGATACCATTCTTAACCAATGCTTTGTTTCCCTAGCCTCTTTTTTTGCAATCCCAATTTTATGTTTGAAGTCTTTTCTAGATTCAGCATCATCCGCTTCGCAATAATTTGCTCCTATGCTTGTGCCCGCTCTAACCAGTTGCCCCATAATTGGCTTGGTAATATCATTTTTGGGCAAAGAATCTACAAATCTAATGATTTCTTCGCCGAATTTTGCTGTCCTCTCTTCCAGATCGTATTTTTTGTTAGATATTTTATCATTAGTCATTGATTAGAAATTGGATATTAGAAATTTTTGATATTTATGTTGAAAAAAAGCCATTATATTTATTTTTTCTTTTTACGTTTCTTAAGTTGACTATATTTCTTGGTTTTAAGTAGCTAGTTGGTCTAGCTATAGCTTGCCCCGCGGAGCCCTGCCGAGCCGTTCCGTAGCTTTGAGTGGGGAGTGGGCGGAGTGGGGGCGGCTGGGGCGGTCTGATTTTATTTAATACTTCTTCCCTCCTTTGTTGCGTAGTATTTATTTCTGTATGGATCTGCGTTCGGTTTGGTGTTGGCCCGCGTTCAATCCCATGCACCCGCATCAGACTTTCCCTCACCGGTTGGAAAATGGCCACATTGATATCCTGGGCTATCTGCTGGGCCTTAATCGTATCCACACCCAACATATTTTTAAGTTCAACTATGAAATTTTTAATGGGCAGTTCGCCTAAAAATATCAAACCAATAATTCTGGCCACCACACTTACATCTTTGTCGGCTAGATTATATTTTTCTTTGGCTATTTGCCAAACACTGCCCGAAGTTTGCTCGGAAAACATTAAAGTTTGCAAATCTTGCGGTAATTGGTAAAAAGCCGTAAACCGTTGCCGAGTTGTTGGGTCGGGTATTTCCGAAAGACGGGCTAACTGGTCAGGTGTTAATTGGGTAGTCATTTTATTATAAATCATTTATTGCAAATCAAGGTTAAGAATGGGTTTATGGTGTGGTTTGGCCAGGTGCAGGTTGTGCAGCTGGAGTCGGTTCGGTTGGGGCTGTGCCTAACGTTTGTGCGGCCGGGCCGCCCAGTATATGTTGCCTAACATTTTGTTTTAAGCTGCCCAGTACGGTTGGTTGATTTAGATACTGTATTAACTGGTGATATGATTCCTCATTTTTATTTGCAAGAGCGTTCAAACTGTTTCCATACAACTTACCTTGGTTTCCTAATTGTTCAGCAATAAGTTTTTTAATTTCATCAGCCGCAGTACCTTCTCCGCCGGTGACGGCTTGTTTTTGGAGTTTGGCAAAATCTTCAGTTTTAGTTGGTATTAACTTTTCTTTTATAAGCCCCTTTAATAATTCATCTTTAGCTGTGCCGGTTTCCTGTGTTATTTGAAGCCATCTGGCTTGATCTGGTCCGGCTGTTTGAGCCATTATTTTTTGAATGTTTTCGTTAAACGACCAGTCCAAGCGGTGTTCCAAAACATCTTTCATATTTCCGCCAGCGGTCGCGTAGCTTTGCAGATATTTTATATGGTTGTCGTCAAGCTGGTTCTTTTCGGCTAGTAGCGATATGGCCGCGGCCCGGCGGGCCATGCCTTGCGGGGTTACGGCGGCCTGGTCGACTATGGCCTTAAGATCCTGCGGCCGCAGTTTCGATATTTTCCCTTTTTCTAGGTCTAAAATTTTCTTTTGCCGGGCGGCATGAGCGCCGGGTCCGCCCATAGCTCTGCCTATGACGGATGTTTTTTCCAGTTTTTCAAAAGCGCCGCTCATAAATCGGCTGGCCGCTCCGCCGGTTTTTCTGTCGGCTAATTTTACCGCTGTTCCAGGTAAACTCTTAGCCCCGCTCTTTACTTTACCCAGAGCCCATTTTTGGGCGCCGCCGGCCCATTTGACCACCATATTGCCGCCTATGGTGCCGGCTTTACCGGCTTGGTCCAACCCTATCCATAATAAAGCGACTACCACCAAAAACTGCATTATAGTGGAAAAAAAGGTTTCGGGTAGAATGGTGGACCAAAAACCGCCCAAGTCGTCGGCATTGGCTATGGATTCAAACCCAGAACTGTTAAATGTGGCTCCGGCCAAAATGGCCAAAAACACGAAAAAACTGATGCTTACGGGGAAAAACACAGCCAAGCCGAAAAATTCGGCCCACCATTTGCTGGCATAACCGCTACCTTTACCTGGTATGGCTCTGGCTACCCAGGCGAACGGGGCGAAGATTATTAAAATCCAAAGCTTAATGATGCGCGAAACCATCACGCCGGCCAAAGCCAATAAAGTGAAAGCGATAACAATGTACATTATAAGCTGGCCGGCCGAAACCATTAGTATTGTTGTAACCGGGGAATCCAGCACAGTGCTGTTTCTTAACTGGGCGATGGCGCCGGCCCGCATGGCGCCCATAATGCCGCCGGCTATATCCACCACGTTGCCCGGCTGGCCTCCCGAAACAAAAAACCGGGCCAAGCTGTTGCCAAAATCAATCACCGCGCCGCAGATTATCAAACTGAAGTTTATCAGCAAAGCGGCCACCACCAGTTTAGGTATCAGTTTTTTGACGCTGTATTGTTCTAGGCGCAACACGGTGCCGAAAGCGATCACCAGCATTATCAGAATAAAGGCCATGTTGGCCAAATCGCGGCTGATCGTCCAGCCGATCTGGACTATGGGCACGCTTACGAATTTTTGGAAACTGAAAACATAGCTGACGATGGAGCCAGTGGCAGTAATCAAAATAGTGCCGATAAAATCAATTACGGCGGTTACTATGGCCAACAGGATGTCGAGGGCGTATTTTACCATTGATAAGGTTAATTATTCCACAGGTTGATTGTTGCAGAACCTATTTACAAAGCGGTTGGCGTAAAAGTCGTAGATAAAAGAGGTGTAGACCAGCTGGAATCTGTTTTTGAAATATTTTTCCCACTCACTATCGCCACCCTCCGAACCCGCCAGCATTCTTTGTTCTTTTCCATCAATAAATTTACCTAACTTGTTGGAAATATCTGTTTGTTGTTGTCCTATTTTAAGTTGACGTTCCTCCATTTCTGATCTTATAGCGTCTTTATTTATATTCATTGCTTCAGCGACAGCGTCGGCAACACTAAGTCCTAATTGGGTCGGGTCAATTATTGTCTCCCCGGTTCGGGGATCGATTTCGCGGTTATTATCAACTTCATCCAAAGAAATAGTTATTAGTTCTATGGCTTTCTCTATTCCTTTTTTATCATTACTTGGGTCAAGACCGTTTATTTTTATATTCGCTTTTACTTGACTGTCAGCGTCCCCATTTACAAGTAGATCTTGTTGTGTTCCCAGCCATAGATTTCTGGTGGCGCGTTGGGCCACGCGCAGATCCGTGTATGCATCGCGTAAAGCATTATCATTTCCGCTTTTAGTGCTTGATAGGGTGTTGGTATAGGTTTTTATCTTTTGCACTAAATTAGATTCTCTCCCAGCGCGATCGTAATCTAGGAGCATGGATGTATAAAGATATATTTCCGGTAGTGTTGAAGTGGCAAAACTTATATCATTTTCCAAACTTTCAATAATACCCTCGGAATTTTGAGTTAAGGCCTCGTAGGCATCGGCCGCGTGTTGATATTCCGTACTTTTTGTATCGGCTATATTACTTTGTTCTGAAGCGAAAGATTGAAATTCCTGAACTGAAACTCTGGGGCTGTCATCGGAACCAATGACACTCCTTAAATTGTTTACATAATTATTGTCACCCACCCAACCAACACTTTGACCGTCAGTGTTAAAAAACGGTAAGAAAACAATATTTTCCTCGGTAATTCTAGGTTCTAGTGTGTAATCTATTTTGACGCACGAAGTTAGGCCTGTATATGGGCTTTCTTCTGAAAGTAATTTAAAAATTCTATCAATAGCATGCCAGACCTCGCCCGTTTTTTGGTTTATGGCCTGGTTGGCTAAGTATACACCCGGGTTGTTTCCTTCCTTGTTAAAATCATTACTATTCCCAAACTTTCCTCTCCAGTCTGAAAAAAAACTGTCTATAACTTTTTGCAACGCATTATCTCCATCTCTTCTTCTCCTTAAATCTTCATTAACAATGCCGTTTGTAAGACTTCCGTCTTCGTCAAACGTTCCAGTTATTTGAGATAGCCGCGTTCGGAATTCATTCTGATTGTGTTCCCCGGTTAACTTCACGATATCCGATTTTAATTTTTGGGCGGCATTACGCATATCTATCATTTGATTTTGCAGATTTATAGCATCAGGGCTTTCTAAACCCGGTAATTGCTGAGTTTGGCCGCCGGCTCTGGTGTTTGGGTTAGAAGATTGGGTATAGGATCCC
This sequence comes from Parcubacteria group bacterium, assembly GCA_016204035.1. GTDB lineage: Bacteria > Patescibacteriota > Minisyncoccia > JACQLN01 > JACQLN01 > JACQLN01. Next base: position 4,369 of record JACQLN010000034.1, read on the forward strand.
CGGCCGCTTTTCATATAAGAGAGGCCTTCGCGGGCGGCGCGGTTGACGGCGGCGTCTATGACAGCGTCTAAAATCTGGGCTATGTCGTTGGCGTTGATAATGTTGTCTATACCAGTTTTTTCTAAAACTCCTGAAATCTGGTCGCCAATAATACTGCCCGGGGTTATGGTTTCTTCTTTAGAACAAGTGGTTCCAGCCGGTAAATTTTTAATGGGCGGATCATAAGTTGTGGTTCTAAATTCTCCGGTGTTTATAAGTTCTATTGAGGCGTCTAAAACATTAAAATAGTTTATATTGGTTACTGGCATTATCAATCTAGGCCAAATATCGGCCCAGCTGGAAACTTCTCTACTAGTTTCACTAAGAAGTTGGTCCACTAAAACCGGGTCTGGTAGCGCAACCGATCTTAAAATTTGGTCATTAATGGTTACAAACTCTAAAACATATTTAGGAGCTTTTGTTTCCCTGCAGATTTTTTGGTCCAAAAATCCCTTGCCGGCCGATATTTGGGCGGTGGCGGCGTTGCCGGCGCGCGAGATATCGGTATTTATTAATTCCGCAGCGGCGAGGTAACTGCCCGGTAAACTGTTTCTGGTTTCGTGCAGTTTTAACCATGTTGTCCAACCGCCGTTTTCAAAATTTTCCGCGAAGTTTTGAAGATTGCCGACTATATCGCCTAAACTGCATCTTACCGCTTCTTCACGCAACAAGAGGGGTTTTGTTACCAAAAATCGCACGTTGGCCTTAAAGGGCGAGCAGATATTTATGTTTTTTGAAAGGAAAAATTCGTCTATTTGCCTGGCGGCTGTGGACTTGGTATTGTCTTTCAAAAACTTTACAGGGTCTTTTATAAACCTCGGCTCGCCGCCGTTCTGCACCCAGTTCACCAAGTCGTTTTGGATTTGGGTCAGCATCCTTTTTTTTAATTTTTGCAATCCATATTTAAGTATTTTTTCAGCAGTCTGAACAAGGAATCTAGGTATGTCGCCCAGTGTGGTATTGAATGTTATATCTCCGATACCCAAAAAAGCATCGGCTTTATTGACTGTGATTGGCGAGACAAAATAAAAAGCCAGTAGGGAAACAACCACCCACACAGAAATTATTTTTTTAATGGTTTCTTGCACAGTTTCTTGTCCCGCACTTTCACGGAATGCCCCACAGGAAAGTGCGGGATTTATTTAGCCCGTGAGGCCTGGTCGTATTCCGTCAGCGCCTTTTGCCAAAACTCGCCTAAGGTTTCAGCATCGTTAAAAACAATTAAAAGTTTTAGAGGGTCGTTGTCGCCGTCAATCAAAGTTTCCAGCGCTTTTTGAAGCGAATAGCCGACCAGCAGCATATTTTTATGCGTAGCTAATAAACTTTTAGGTGTGGGCGCGCGGGACAAATTTTCAAAAGCCGCCGCGAGTTTGGCGGTTTGGTTTTGCATCTCATCTAAAACCTCCGATTTTTCCCAATCGTCGGGGTTTGTTTTTATAAAATCGCGAATGGCGTTGAAGATAGTCAGCGCGTCTTTATTGGTTGCCTTAAAATAGGCCGCGCGGTTGGATTTTGAATCCGGCGCGATTTTTAGAACAGAGTCTGGTATTTCGGGAAAAAGGTCCAGCCGATTTGTTTGCAGGTACGGTAAAACCGTGTTGGCTATAAAATCGGTGCCCGCGATTTTTTCGGCGCTGTCTTTATTAAGACCGCCGGTTTCGGCCATAACAGCCGCGGCAAAATCATCCGTTAAATTTTTATCTTCGGGAGGAATGTACTCGCCCTGTCCCGATTTTTCTTCTTGGTTTAGTTTTAGAAGTTCGTCTAAAAGTTCGTCGCTGGATTTACCCTGCGAGAGCGGCGTGGAATTGGCCAATTCGCCGCGGGTGACGGTGGTGCGCAGCACCAGATACGCCCCTCCCACTAGGCCGACCAGAAAAACAAAAACCAGGCCGAACCAAAAATATTTTCTGGAAGGTGTGTTCATTAGTTAAATTATAACATCTTGACAGAGTTTTACGGCGTCAAATCTATCAATGTTTTCCACAGAAAAATGGCTTAAAGGTTACTAAACCTTTATAGTTTTCAGTTATGAGTTATTAGTTCTGGTTAAATGGTTTAAGTTTTACAGTTGGAAACTAAGAACCGTGTATTTTTACGAATAGTTCTTGCAGTTGAGTTATGTCTAAATTCTGCGGCCTTATTTTTTGATCCAGCCCTAATTTTTGAAGAGCCGCATCCAGTTTAGCCATATTGATCAATCCGGACTTTCTTAGATTATTAAAAAGCGTCTGGCGGGGCTGCCTAAAAACCATCCTCAAAAATTCCATAAATTTCTCTAGCTCAATCAAATTAGCATGAGAATACGATCGTAAGCTCGTGCTAACTAGGTGGGGGGTCAATTTGATTACCATGGAGTCTACTTTGGGCTGGGGCCAGAAATTTTCTTTTCCCACCAAAAACAGTATTTTTGCATCAGCTAAAAATTCCACCAATGACGAAAGATAATTGGCTTTAGGCGGTTGGGCGGTTATCCTTTCCCCCACTTCTTTTTGCACCATCAGCATTAGCTCGGTCGGTTTATTTTGCGAGAGTAAAAATTTTTGAACCAACGCTCCGGTCAAGTAGTACGGAATGTTAGCGATAACCCGGTAAGGAGTTTTGATTTTTGTTTCGTCAAATTTCAAAATATCCCCTTCAATAATTTCCAATTTTTGTTTAGAAATTGGAAATTGCCCCTCGGTCCTGAGCTCGGGATCGAAGGAGAAATTGGAAATTAACAACCGGACTAGATTTCTATCCTTTTCTATCGCTACCACCTTTGCCCCAGCTTCCAAAAGAGCGGCGGTAAGGTTACCCGTGCCCGGCCCGACTTCTAAAATAATCTCTCCGGTTTTTATTTGAGCTGAATCAATCATTTTTTTTATTATTTCCGGCGAGATTAAAAAATTCTGGCCACGATGTTTGACCGGATCAAAACCTTGCTGTCCCAGTTCTTTCTTTGTATCAATCGTCATATTACTGTTTTATATTGTGTTAAATTTTCAAGTTTCAAGTCTCAATTTTCAACCAATGATCAATTAACCAATTTTCAAATCAATACTTGATAATTGAATCCTTGAGACTTCATTGAAAATTGTAAATTGAGAATTGATAATTATATGTTCAAAATTTCCCCTTCATCTAATGGATCATATTCCTGATATTCCACCAAGTGTGCCGGAATATCGCCTAAAAATCTAGAGGGCAGGCTGGCCTCGCTCCGGCCATAAATACTGCGGCGTCGGGTGAAAATCAAATAAACTTTTTCCTTGGCTCGGGTAAGCCCCACGTAAGCCAGACGTCTTTCCTCTTCCATTTGGGTATTATCCCAGGCGCTTTTAGCGTGGGGCAGCAGCCCCTCTTCGGCGCCGGCCACAAATACCACTGGAAACTCCAAGCCCTTGGCCGAATGCAGGGTCATTAAATTTATGGTGCCGTTTTCTTCAGAAATTTCATCGCTGGCTCCGGCCAGGGTTATTTCCTCCAAAAAAGCGGCCAGGCCATGGGGCGGTTCCAATTGGTTGAATTTGGCGGCCACTGTTATCAACTCCATAACGTTTTCCCAGCGGGCCTCGCCCTCTTCGGTTCCGTCCAAGCAATAATTTTTATACTGTGTTTTTTCCAAAACAGTTTTGATAAAATCAGCCAGTTTTTTTTGGCCGGATTCCCTTTTTAATTCGTCTATCATATCAAAAAAGTTTTTTATTTTGGGCTGGGTTAAATTTCCGTCCAAACCGTATAAAACTATTTTATCCCAAGCGCTTTTGCCCAGGCCGCGGGGCGGCGTGTTTATTATTCTTTTTAGGCCGATAACATCTTTTTCGTTTTGAATAAATCTTAAATAGCATATAACATCTTTTATTTCCCGGCGCTCGTAAAATTTAACCGCGCCGACCATGCGGTAACTCCAACCCTCTTGGAGTATGGCTTCTTCTATGGCTCGGGATTGGGCGTTGGTGCGGTAAAGGACCACAAAATCGTTAAGATCCGTGGCGGCGTTTGATTCCGAGGCCAGTATTTTTTTAATTTCTCCGGTAATGAACATGCCTTCCTCTATTTCGTCGGCGGTTTGGACGATTTTTATTTTCTCGCCGCGGTCGCGGCGAGTCCATAATTTTTTTTCTGTTTTGTAAACGTTTTTTTGTATGACCGCGTGGGCCGCGTCAAGAATATTTTGGGTGCTGCGGTAATTTTCTTCTAAAAAAACTATTTTGGCTTCCGGATAGTCTTTTTCAAAAGTCAGAATATTCCTAAAATCAGCGCCCCGGAAAGCATAGACCGATTGCCAATCATCGCCCACGACGCACAGATTTTTATATTTTTGCGCCAATAGTTTTAAGAGTATGTATTGGGCGCGATTGGTGTCTTGATATTCATCTACCAGAATATAGCGGAACTGGTTTTGGTATTTTTCCAAAACCTCGGGCAATTTTTTGAACAATTCCACCGTCAGCATCAACAGGTCGTCAAAATCCAGGGCGTCGGCTTCTTTTAAGTAAGTTTCGTAACGCGCGAAAACACGCGAAACCGTTTGGGCGTAAAAATCATTAGAAGAAGCGTTGTAACTTGCTGCGTTTATAAGTTCGTTTTTTTGTTTGGAAATAGCGCTTTTTATGCCTCCGGGTTTGAACTGATCAGGGTCTATAGCCAGTTCGGCCATTATTTCTTTAATAGCCGCAAAAGAATCGGCATCATCGTAAATGGTAAAGTTGGGACCGTAGCCCAGTAAACGTATTTCGCGCCGCAGGATTTTGGCGGCGAAAGAATGGAAGGTGCCCAGAAAAGTGGTGGGTAGTGAGTAGTTAGTAGTTGGTAGTTTGGGATCAAGAAGTTTATGGACGCGGTTTTTCATTTCTTCGGCGGCTTTATTGGTGAAAGTAAGAGCCAAAATATTTTCTGGTTTTATACCGTGTTCCACTAAGTAGGCGATGCGGTGAGTCAGCGCTTTGGTTTTTCCGGAACCGGCTCCGGCAATGATCAAAACTGGTCCGTCTACAGTTTGGACGGCCTCTTGTTGTTCTTTATTGAGGTCGTTAAGGATATTAGACATGGGGATATTATAGCAAATAATTAATTTTCAATTTTTAAGTTTCAATTTTCAATCAATTATCAATTAAACAATTTTCAAACCCTTTTAATAGTTGAATTATTGAAAATTCATTGATCATTGTAAATTGATTATTGATAATTTTGACCACGAAATTGGTCTATGTCGTAACTATACGGTTGTGGACTACTTAATTGACCTTAACCCCAAAATCAGCTAGGATTTTACTACAGCCCTGTGTTCCAGGGTTTTGCGCGTCTAAACGGCATATCTGGTAATTTGACGCCGAAACCGGATGTTTCTTAAGGTCGACCAATGGCCTTAAACGGATGTTCGGGTTAGGCCAGTAAGAGATTAGTATTAAATATAAATTTACAGTTCTCTTTGAAAAATTTCTTGCCTACTTAAAAGGTAAGCAGTTTTTATTTTTGAATTCTTCTGTTTCCACTAAGTTATTTTTTGGTTTGGCTGTTTTTATTTTCTTATTTATATCTGGAATGTGGTTGGTTAACCTTGGAAATTCGGTAAGTTTAGATTCGGATAACAAAGAAATAGTGGAGGAATTTAACGCCAGCGAGAGTAGTTTTTTTTCCAAGATATTACCCCAGGAATCTCCGGTGGCTTCGGCGCTTGTTTTTGCCGGGAGTTTAGAAGAGCGTTTGTATGGTGTTTTTCGTGGAACAGCGTCTAATAGTATCGGCGCGGTTTTGGGCGGCCCCGTTGAAGATGGCGACTCTAATCGTCTAGAAACCGTGGGTGGTAATTCGGTGGTGGCGAATCTGCCGGTTTTAACCATTATCCCAGCCAGCGGTTTTGTGACTTTTGAAGAAGGCGATGTTTTGACTTACGAAATTGAGGAGGGCGACAGTTTGGAATCTATTGCCGGCGATTTTGGAATTTCGGTGAGCACTTTAATCAGCGTAAATAATATGCCGGTCAATACCAAATTAAAACCGGGCGATAAATTGGCTATTTTGCCGGTGGATGGCGTAAAACATACGGTTAAATCCGGAGAAACCATTCAAAATCTGGCCTTAAAATATAAAGCCGACGCCGATCGCATTATTGCTTTTAACGATTTGCCGGATAATGCCATAATCCGCCCCGGGGATGTTTTGATAATACCGGGCGGAGAGCATGTGCCTTTAAGCCCTAAAGTGGCGCCGGTAAAAACACCTTCTCCTCAAACCTTGCCTAATTTAGTTGGCTATTACGGTTTGCCGTCGGGCGGGCGGATAACTTTCGGTCTGCATAAATACAACGCTGTTGATATTGGCGGCAAAGACTGGTGCAATACTCCCATCTATGCCGCGGCGGCCGGCACGATTATTACCGCCGACGCCCAGGGCTGGAACGGCGGTTATGGAAAATATATTAAAATAGCGCACGAAAACGGCACGATAACTTTATATGCCCACGCTTCCCAACTTTTAACTAGCATCGGCCAGTTTGTGGCTAAAGGCCAAACCATCGCTTTAATGGGTTCCACCGGCCGTTCCACCGGTTGCCATGTGCACTTTGAAGTCCGCGGCGCCAGAAATCCTCTAGCGCGCTAGTGCAGTATAAAGGGAATAAGTTCCGGCTACCGTCTAGCTGTCTAATTCCTAATATCCTGATTTTGCGCCCGGTATTGCAGGGCCTCGTTGATATGGTTGGGTTCAATATTTTCCAAACCGGCCAGATCGGCAATGGTGCGGGCTAACTTTATAACGCGATGGTAAGCGCGGGCCGAAAGGTTGTATGTTTGAACGGCGTTTTTTAATGTTTCTTGGCAATGTTCGTCTAGTCGGCAGAAAATTTTAATATCCTTTAGTTTCATTTCACTGTTAATGGAGAATCCGAAATTTTTGAATCTACTTTTTTGGATTTGGCGGGCCTGTTCCACCCGGCTCCTTATTTTAGAAGAGTCCTCGGACGGCGTTTCGGAGGCCAATTTTTCATATATTATTCTGGGCACTTCCACGTGCAAATCTATCCTGTCTAAAAGGGGGCCCGAAAGTTTGCGTTTATACTTTTGAACCTGAAACGGCGTGCACACGCAGTCTTTTTGCGGGTCGTTCAAAAAGCCGCAGGGGCAGGGATTCATGGTGGCGGTGAGTATGAATTTGGCCGGAAAAGTTAAACTGCCTTTAACCCGCGAAACCGTGACCACGCCGTCTTCCAAGGGTTGGCGCAAACTTTCCAAAACATTCCGGTCAAATTCTGGAAATTCATCCAGAAACAAAACGCCCCGATGGGACAAGGTGATCTCGCCTGGTTTGGGAATACTGCCGCCGCCCACCAGAGCCGCGGCCGAAGAAGTGTGATGGGGCGATCTGAACGGTCGGGTCCTTATGAGCGGTTCGTGATGTTGAATAAGCCCGGCCACCGAAAATATTTTAGTGGTTTCCAGAATTTCTTCTTTATCCATGGCCGGCAATATGGAAACCATAGCCCGGGCCAGCAATGTTTTGCCCGAACCGGGCGGCCCCGACATTAAGATATTATGCCCTCCGGCCGCGGCGATTTCCAACGCCCTTTTAGCGAATTCCTGGCCTTTAATATGGGCGAAATCATGTTCGGTGTCGGGTTGGTGGGGCGGCAGGACCGAAGGCGCCGCCGGACTCACGGTTTTTACTTTAGCCAAATGTTGGCAAATTTCTTTTAAGCTGCCTACGGGAAAAATATTTATACCTTCAACCAAAGCCGCTTCGGCCGTATTGTCTTTGGGAATAAAAATCTCTTTTAAGCCGTAAATTTTAGCCATTAAGGTTATAGGCATAACGCCAAAAATGGGGCGAATGGATCCGTCTAAAGCCAATTCGCCTATAAAAAGCTTGCCTTCAGGGTCAAAATTTATTTGGCGCGAGGCCATCAGATAAGCCAAAGCAATAGGCAGGTCGTATTTGGGTCCTTCTTTTTTTAGATCGGCTGGGGCCAAATTTACAATAACCCGTCGATTGGATTGGTTGGGCGGCACCAGTTTGGAATTTCTTATGGCCGAAGAAACGCGGTCCTTGGCTTCTTCTATGGCTTTGTCGGGCAGGCCGACGATATTAAAAACATGGAGGCCTCTTCCCAGATCAACCTCCACTTCTATAGGTTGAGCGTCCAAACCCACTAAAGCAGCCGAATATATTTTACTGGGCAAATTTGTAAACTCGAAATCAAAATATCGAAATTCCAAACAATATCTAATATTCAAAAATTTAATTTTAAAAATTAGATATTAAAATTTGTTTCGTATTTCGTGCTTCGTATTTCGGATTTAGTTATGGTTGGTGCAATTTCTCGCCGCTGGCTCGGCTTTGAGTCGCTCAATAGCTATAGCTTGGCCGCATTTTTCGCAGATGCCATAGCTGTTTTTAGCTATTTTTGCCAAAGCGGCGTCAACTTCCTGGAGTTGGAGTTCCAGTTCGTGTTCCAAAGGCAGGCGTGTGGCGTATTCGGTTACCTCTTGAGCATTTTCATCCCAGCCGCTGCCTAAATTTTGATAATCCGCGTCCCAATCACCTTTTACTTTTTTGTCGGGATGGGCCACCGAACCCAACTCTTCGGTTAGAGTTTTCTTTTCTTTTTCCAAAGCCGATTTTAGTTCGTTTAAGGTTTCTTGATTCATATTTTTATCTTAACCATATTATACCCGTCTTTTTGCCAAATAAAAAGCCGCCCCGATTCAAGATCGGGGCGGGTTAAGGTACATTTGCGCCGTGGGCGTTTCAGCCCTTGCGGCCGGATTCCCTCACGAACTCCACCTGCTCGCCGTCTTGGACGACGTAGTCATCGGCGACGGCGCGGCCGGTCACGAGCACTCGCGCGTCGGCGGGGATGTTGAGGGACTGCTGAAGGTACTCTCGGGTGTCGGCTACCGTCCTGCCGGCGAATTCCACCTGCTGGGCGTTGGCTCCACAAACGACTCGGATGGACATGGCAACCTCCTTCAAGGTTGTGGGGGTTTACTGCGAGACACTCTCACGTCTCACCTGTCGGGTATTGTTGGTGAGAATGTCCACATATACTTCGTCGTAATCCAGCTTTCCCTCCAAGAAAGCATAGAAAGCGTTTAACATAACTGTGGCTACAGCATTGTTGGTAAAAAGCAACTGGGGCTCACTTTCGGCCAAACGATCGCAACCCATCTCGCCCGGGTTTTTGTCCGCGGGAGAGAGTATTTCCGGGTGGAATTCACTGGTTAAAGGCAGGGTTCGGTTCTGGCCGTTTTGGCGCCAAAATACCTGAACATTGCCGTCCGTGAACTCGTTGCCTCCAGATATAAGTATCACATCCTTCAGTTCTTGGCAACGGTCGGAGACCAGTTTCCTGGTGGCGTGATTATCTACGCACAGAAACACCGCATCGCCTTCTCTTATCAGAGTAATGGCATTTTGCGGCGTCAGGAATTCCGGCACGGCTTCAAACCACAGCTCCAGCCGTTGTTTTTGTAAAACTTCGGCCAAGGATTCGGCTTTATTTCCAAGAATGTCGGTTATCTGGCGGTCGCGGTTTTTTGGTTCAAACCTATCCCCGTCCACTAAAACAATCTCAATACCTGGAAACCGGAAAGCCAGAAACTGTGGCAGGGTTTTTAGCACGGCGCAACCGATTCCGCCCAGGCCTACAATTTTGACTCTCATATCCGGAGTCCTCCTTCGGTAAGGAAAAAAGATTTCTTTTTGATTTTACCGAGCCATTGGGGTGGAAAAGTTATCAAGTCAAGCCTTTTGTTTCTTGGCAGAACCAGTTCGTATAATTCTCTTTGCGTCCAGGTATGTTTAGGATAAGTAAACCCACCATTAGCCGAAATTGGGTCTAAAAGAAGCATTAGGCCCTGATCCACGGATTCCGTAATGTCAGCGATCCAGCTGTTAGACGCGGCGGCAAGAACCGTTTCCGGTTCCGCCTTATCTATTCCGTTCACAATCTCTTCCGGTTCTATTTTGAACCTCTGTCCGTTGACTACCACCGAACAGCTGATGGAAAACTTGGGGAATTGGTCCAGACTGCCTATGGTAATATGCAATCCGTCAAAACAAGATTCGTCTATCTTATCCGTACCGGAGTGAAAGGCGGACATTCTATTGTGTGAATGGACGGTGCCCACCAACTGGTAACCCTCCAATCTTTCTTCCGCTCCGTAGTCAACCGAAGCCATACTTACCTCTTGGAGGGGACAGGCCAGCCGGTATTTTTTTCTATCCGGCCGGTAATGCACCATTAGGTTGGCTTCGCTGTCCATTTTCTTGTGGATTTGGCGAAAGAAGACCAGGGCTCTGGCCATAGTCACGGCGGGAATTTTAGGCAAGTGAAGGATTGCTTTAGGTTCTACGCTTTCCAAAAAACAGATGCCTTCCACTCTGATCAAAGATTCCACTAGGCCGTTCAGTTTATGCAGGAACACGCCGTCTCGGGTAACCACATAACAGGTTTCCCGCGGCACCACCTCACCTTTCTTGAGGATGTATATCGGTATCGGCAGCGCTGTCATCGCTTACCACCTCCTCTCTGGGCACCAGCCGGAGCATGGTATCCCAAACGTCAACTCGGGAAGAAAAACGCCCTCCGGCTATTATCTCTCTAAGATTATCCGAGAGCGCTTCCGGTATGGCTTGGATCATGGCTTTACTAAGGTCTTGGCGGACACTTTCTCCCCGGCCAGCCAAAGTTTTATCGGCATTGGCCAGAATCATATCCACCAAGCGTCGACTGGTTGCGGCCAATTCTTGGTCTAGGGTTTTGGCCGCGGCGTTATAGCACAGACGGGAAAAATCCATTCCAGCGATGTGTTTGGAGATTTGAGTTCCGCAACTCACAGCCACATCGCTTGTGGAGCATTTGGCGATTTTTCCAAGTTCGCGCATTACGTCCGTTAGAACCGCATCTTTAAGAAGGCCCTGCAGTAACTGACTCAAAGTCCCGAATTGCGACCACTCCGCCGATAAGACGAAAGCGGGATTTTGATTAGTTTCTTCCTCCCACTTTTTGAGCGTGCTCAACGCAGGTATTTTAGCCGCGATTTCTGTAAATCCATTTCTCAAATCTGTATTAAACACGCTATCCCAAAAATAGGTTATCACCGTTTCAGTTTGTTCAGCTAAGCTTAAACCTGTCGTGTTTTTAATTCCGCCAAGGCAAACATTGTTTCGGTGATCTATGTTTGGAAGATTGGATGTGAAAACGCCATCTTCTATGGACCTAAGCGCTTGGTTGCGGTAGAGAAAGGAAAGTCTTTCAAACTGGCCGTCTATAAAACGGAGCACAAATAGGGTGTAAGGGAAAGCCAGTTTGAATCTTTCATTCGGTCTATCCTCTACTTCACCTAAACCGCCAAAATAGTCTACAAAACTTCCTGAAAACAATACCGAACGGATCTGCGGTTTTTGCTCCACAACTATCAAGGTTGTACCGCCCTGGGTTAGAAAGATTCTAGTTCCTTCCGGCAGTACGGGTGTGGCGTTACCCCAACCAGTTTGGTTTTGAGTTATAAAAGGGCGCAGTTGGTTCATTGCCTCGCCCCAAAAAACTGACAAGCGTTCCCTAACCATCTCGGCGGCCGTAGCCGACATTTCTTGTTTGATACGTTCGGCTGTTTCCGCCGAAGTCTGGGTGAGCAGTTGTTCGGCCGAACTGTCCGATCTGGCCGCGAACTCGCTTTTGATTTTGTCGGCGTTGGTTCGCGTCCATTCCAGCAGTTGATTTTGCCAAACTTGGGCGAACCCAGCGATAAGGCGCGGATCCAATCTTGAAAGACAGTTTCTGGTTGTTTCTGTGAAGTTGGATATAAAAACTTCTGTGACAAATCGCCTGGCTTGATTGGCTATCTCGTTTAAGAAAGCGTTCAGCGATGTAACTGAAAGGCGTTCTTTTTTGAGAACCGCCACCGGCCAGGGTACCCATTTTATAGCCCATTCCAACTTGAGGTATTCGGTGACGCGGTTTTGATGAACTACAATAATACGGTTGTTGATTATTTCCTGATTTTCCCACACTACCTGCCTGGTTCTTGTAGCCGGCCATTCAGACAAAGTGTTGATCCCGTTTATAACCAGTGCCCCAAATACTACAGTCACCGCGTCAAGAACTAGCAAGATCATTGTAGGCACCATCCATGAGCCAACGTAAATATCTAACATATATCTTTTTATAGCCGCATTAGCCAGCTCTTGATCGGCAATGGACTGCCTTAACATATCTTCCGGGTTCAAGTAGGTATAGTTGAGTATGAATCCCACCACACATACCGCAATCAGAAACAGTTGAATCGGGATTGTCTTTATAGCTAGATCAATGAAAGTATCCTCATCGTTTTTTTCGTGGACCAAGAAGTAAGGAACGGAAACAAGGCCAATTACGGTTAGCAGGCACAAAACTATAACAGTTGAGTAACTTGGTTCAACCGGCGAATGGATGAGTTGGTAAAACCTTTGGGCACGTTCGCTGATGGAATTTGGGTAATTCAAGGATACTCCTTGTTTTTCGCCTTTGTCGTTGGTTAGCCAGGCCACCTCGGTTGGTTGGCTAAAATCCATAGCCATGTAGCCGAACCAGGGTATCAGAATTGCGATGTTAACCAGTAAAATAAGAAGGATCTCGGCTATGTGCCGTAATACTCTAAGCATGGCTCGCCTCCTTAGGTAGGTTGGTTTTAGGTACTTTTTAAGTTTGTAAAGAACCTTAGAAGGATAATAACAAAACTTGTTTATGTCAAGGACGGGGGTTTTATATCTATAGACGGTAACCCCTCGGCTCATTGCGCTCGGGGCGAGATATTTTATCTTGTATTACCCCAGCACCAAAACCCAGTTTTTTTATCTATAAAGGTAATCCTTCGACTCGCCGCGCTCGCTCAGGACATTCGTCTCTGAGAGACTCAGTCTCGAAGAGATTATTGTTTGCAGCTGTTCGCTTCGCTCGCAGACAAACAATACCCCAACATCAAACCCAAACAAGTTTGTGCACCAGCATGTTATTGGCCCGATACGCCTGCGGCTTTCTCTGAACACTTAAAATTTTTCGTTGTCGGTTTGATGCGGGGTTATTATTTTGTAGATAAAATTTTTTCAAAATTTTATACAAAGCCAATAAAAAAACCTGCTCTGGAGCGAGCAGGTTGTGCGCAGTGTGTTTTTACAAAAGCGCGAGATATTTGTTGGCACCCTGTGTTTCCCATTTATTTATTGAAAGAACTATCCATTACTGTATAAGAACTAAAGAACTGACTGCGAGATGGGTTCCGTCTAGGCCGGAACGAACCCATCGGGTCGAGACCCTCAGGGTCTGACGACTTGTCGAAACATTCTCTCTCAAAGAGAGAATTTGTTAGATCGGTTCTAGGCGATCGATAGCGTAATGTTTGGATCGGAACCGATCCAACAACTCTTCCCGGCTTTTTTTCCGGGAGTAAAATTTTCTAAGGCATTCCAATTTTAATCCGAATGCCCCAGAGTTCTAACTAGTTCATCCCGCATGGGGATGTATAAAGAACAAGTGGCGCCGACAGAAACCAGCCGGAGCCGAAGAAACTAAACAAGTGAATCAGTTAGAACTGATCTAATTTTCTCACTTCATCTTTGAAAAGTAAATACTTACAATGTTTAATGTATCGCCAAAATACCATTCAACTTGATCGTCAGGTGTTTACTTGGTTTTAGAGACATGACTGGGCGGTTATTTTTTATAAACAGGATTGTTTTCCACAACCGGCGCGATGTATTTTTTAGCTCGGGCATAGTTAGAGATTGGAAAATGATAAGCAATTAAATTGGAGGTTACCTTAAAATCAAAATCATCCGAGTTTTTATTTATTACAGTTTGATTAAACTTTTTTGTTAAATAATATACTTGAAACCTGTACGATATTTTTTCTAACAGCCAGCCCAAACCGGAATAATCCAATATTTTTTCTGACAATGTTTTTATAAATACAGAATTATTATCCAAAATTATTTTTTTTAATGAGACATTTTCTATTTCGTTAAATTTTTTTATCCAGGAATTATTTCCCCAAAAGTTTTTTATTTCCAATTCACTGCCCCAGACCGGTTTTAGATTTTTATAAAATCCGGCGCCGATGGAATCTTGGTGCGGCAGGATCGGCTGCTTATGGGAAAGAAAAATGTTAAAACAAATTTTATTTGCAAAATCTTTTTTTGTTCTTCTTATTTCAAACGCTCTGGTTAGCACTTCTAGAAAAAATCTGTTTAACCATAGCCGATTGTTTTGAGAAACAATAATCACATCAACATCGCTTTCTGGTTTAGGGTTGCCTGCGGCCAGAGAACCCGCCAGTAAAATTAACCGAGTATAGGGCGCCATCAACAAAACCGGCAGAAACTTTTTAAGCTCTGCCAGTTTTGAATCCGTGATTATGTTAACTTGATTATTCACTTTCGTATAAAATTGGTTCTTCGGTTGTAGCCAAGGCATCCAATGCTTTTAGCATGGAACTTTTAGAGGTGGTGATTATTAAGACATCTCCAGCTAAAACATATTCAACTGTTACGGTGTTTAAGGGCAGATTTTTATAGTGGATAATTTGGCTTTGATAGTTGCCGGTTTGAAAACCCGGCATGGCGGCATTTCCGATTTTACTTAAAACCAAGGCCTTAAGATCGGTCGTCATAGTTTTTTCCCAAGTTCTAAAAGCGGTGGCCAGTTGAACAGGGTTGGCTGTTTTTAGAGCTAGTCCTAATCTGGGTCCGTAACAACTCGGCGGTTGATTTTTGGCGCGCGCGCATTCATTTTGGTCAAAA
>JACQLN010000029.1 GCA_016204035.1 Parcubacteria group bacterium
GATTCGTAGCATTCGCATGCATTCGTATATTGGCATATTTATATTAGGTATTTACCCTTTTCATCATCCTTGATAATTCGGCCTTTATCCATCAGCACCACCCGCCGAGCCAAGTTGTTAACTATACTGTTGTCGTGGGTGGCTAAAATCACCGTGGCTCCCAGTTCATTTAACTTTAACAAAAGATTGACCACCTCCCAAGTATTCACCGGATCCAAATTGCCGGTGGGCTCGTCGGCCACCAAAATATCCGGCCGGTGCACCAAAGCCCGGCCTATGGCCACCCGCTGCTTTTCCCCGCCGGACAGCTGGTAAGGAAACTGGTTGATTTTATCTTCCAAACCCACTAAACCCAACACTTGGGGCACGTCTTCTTTAATCTCCAATTCGTCTTTGCCGGCCACCTCCATGGCAAAAGCGATATTTTCGTAAACCGTTTTTCCGGCCAACAATTTATAATCTTGGAAAACCGTGCCTATTTTCCGCCGCAAATACGGCAGCTCGTTATGATCCAGCGAGTTTATGGAAACGTCCCCCACAATGATTTCGCCCATAGTCGGCGCCTCTTCGCCGATTAACATTCTAAGTAAAGTTGATTTTCCGGCTCCGGAAGAACCCACCAGCGAAACAAATTCCCTGGCTTTGATTATGAGGTTGACATTTTCCAGAGCCACCATATGCGGCGGATAAATTTTGGAGATGTTTTTGAAATGAATCATACCAATTTTAACTCTGCCTCTATAAAATCTTTCAAATTTCCTGCCAAGACATCTTCGGCTTGGGTGGTTTCATAACCCGTGCGGTGGTCTTTAACCATTTTATAAGGGTTCAACACGTAAGAACGTATTTGGTGCCCCCACTCTATGCTCACTGCGGCACCTTTTAATTCATCCACGGTTTTTTTATGCTCCTGTTCCAACCGCTGTTGAATTTTGGCGTAAAGCATTTTTAGGGCTTTGTCTTTATTACTGCCTTGAGATCTTTCGGCCTGCGAAGTCGTTACCAAGCCCGTGGGCAAATGCGTTATTCTTATGGCTGATTCCGTTTTATTAACATATTGGCCGCCCGGCCCGCCGGCTTTATAGGTATCCACTTTAATGTCTTCCGGCTTTATTTCTATGGCGGAAACGTCGTCCAGTTCCGGCAAAACCTCAACCAAAGCAAACGAAGTATGCCTTAAATTTTGCGACGAAAACGGAGAAATGCGAACCAAACGATGCACGCCGTTTTCCCGCTTCAAATAACCGTAGGCGTAGCGGCCGCGTATTTCCATTATAGCATTTTTCAAACCGGCTTCCCCGCCCGACGTCACCGCCACCACCTGCGGCTTAAACCCGGCTTTTTCGGAATATCTTAGATACATCCTTAAAAGCATTTCCACCCACTCCTGGGCGTCCGTTCCGCCGGCGCCGGAATAAATGGTTATAATGGCGTTATTTTTGTCGTAACGGCCCGAAAGATACACCAAAGTTTCCTCTTTTTCCAACTCGGTTTCCAGTTTTTCCAAAGATCTCTTAAATTCCTTGAACAGCTGTTCTTGGCCGGCCAGATCCTCAAAAATTTCGGCCACTTCGGCCAGATGCTTAAGATCGTTCTGGTAATTTTCCCATTTTTCCGTTAAATCCTTTAAGTCGGCCAAATCTCGGCTTACCTTTTGGGAATGAAGGCGATCTTTCCAAAAATCTTCTAAGGTTGTTTCTGCCTCCAATTCTTTAAGCCGCTCCTTTTTTTGGGCGAGGTCAAAGACGGTCCGTCAGGCGACGGAGTTTAATGTTAAGCTGGGTCAACTTGTCTTGAAACTCGGTAATCATAAAATAAGTATAACAAAATTAGACCCTTCGTAAAATTTCAAAACTTTCTTTAATAATCTCCCGGGCCCGATCAAGATCGGATTTAGACGGCTGGCTAAAATAAACCCAGCGGTGCAAAGGAAAAATTTCCAAAGTCACCGTGCCTTGATAATCAAACTTTTTTACAAAAGACATAAAACCCGTCCAATCAAATTCACCGCCCCAAAGACCGGTATGAAATTCTCCCGAACGGTTAAAACCGTGAATGTGGATTACCTTGACGCGGGCGTGATGCCTCTGGAAAAATTGATAAGGATCAATACCTTTTAGAACGGCCTTGGCCACGTCAAAAGTTAAATTTATGTTTCTGGTTTTGATAAACTGTTCCAGTTTTTCGGGCTGGCCGGCATAACCCGGCCATTTTTCCAAACCGCGCGGCGCGGCGTTTTCAAAAGCGATAGCGACACCGGATTCTTTCTCAATATTACGCACCCAGTCAAAAAACGGACTGTGGAAACTCCGCCGCATGGTGGCCAAGTGAGCCACGATGTTTTGAGCGCCCAACTTACCAGCTCGTCTGATCAATCTCTTAATTCCCTTTTTGCCGGTAAACAAAACCCCCCAGGGCGGCTGGTGGATATTGACGATGGGCAGGCCGTGCTTTTGGGAAAGTTTTTTGACCTTGTCCAACCCCAACCCCAAAACCGCCGGCATCAGCACCAATTCCAAACCGTCGGCTTTGACTTCTTTAGCCAACAAAAAAGTTTCCTCTAAAGGAAACGGTTCCAATGAATGGCTGGATAACAGTAAACGCATGCGCTTTCCATAGTAACAGAAAAATGTTATTTTACAAGTCAACCGAGCTTAGCTCGGTCAAGCAAGCCGACCTAGCTCAATTGGCAGAGCAATGCTTTCGTAAAGCAGAGGTTCCGGGTTCAACTCCCGGGGTCGGCTCATATGTTTGGTTTTGATTTAGTTGGTTTAATAAAAGCCGCGGGATATGCCGGGCTTTTTGGTATTATTTTTGCCGAATCCGGGCTTTTTATTGGATTCTTCTTACCGGGCGACAGTTTGCTGTTTACGGCCGGATTCTTGGCCTCGCAGAGCTTTCTAGACTTAAAATGGCTGATGGTTATAACTTTCGCCGGCGCGGTTTTGGGTGATAATTTTGGTTATGCTTTTGGTCGGAAAATCGGCTATAAAATTTTTAACAAAGAAGATTCTTTTTTGTTCCACCGCGACCAC
>JACQLN010000030.1 GCA_016204035.1 Parcubacteria group bacterium
ATCGGCGCGAATTTTCCCGAAGCGAGGGTGCGGCGGAATTCCTCCCCCCAACCCCCTCCTTCCGCCGCACCCGAGCGGATTTTGGGAATTGTCGCGAAATTGCGTCAGCAATTTCGCTCAAAATGGGTTCGCGCTAAATTCAGAATACGCGACTGAGCAGAGCGAAGGAGGGATACAGCACGACAATTTATTGTCGTGCGTGGGGAATCGAAAGCCGGAGCAATGCGCCGCCAGCAGGCGGCGCTGCGAGGCGGGGTCGCGGAAACGCCGAGCGACGGCGAGGTGTTATCCGTGACCGATTCCCAGCAGCCCGACTGAGCGAAGGCGAAGGAGGTACTGAGCAGAGTACTGCGAATGTAGGAAGTTATTTTGACGAGTTCGCCCTGACAGCGAGGAAAGATAAATAAAAAAACCCGCATCTTTATAAAAAGAATTGGGATAAAAAATATATCCAGAAAGACTATTTATGTTTAGAACCCCGTAAACCAATCCAGCCAAATATTAAAACTAAGGTAAGGATTCCTAATAGAAACAAATTAAGAGGTGTAAATAGTTGTTCTAACATTTTCTTGAAATTATTTTGTTAAAAAGACCGCGTATATGTAAGCCGAAAAAGCAATTACTAAACCGATAACCAAAGATAGGTAGTTGAAAACTTCCGAACGCACCATGAAACCAAAAACAAGAGACCCCATAGCAATATTGCCTAAATCAGCAAGCTTTTCAGCTAAGACCTCTCTTTGCTTTTGATTAAGCATTATAATAAAATCTTACTTGGTTATAACGTAAGAGTCAATCGCGGGTATCGTATAATGGTATTACCTTAGCTTTCCAAGCTAATGACAGGGGTTCGATTCCCCTTACCCGCTCTTAAAACCAAAATGCCCCAGTCAAAACTGGGGTATTTTGGTTTTATATAGTTTGTATTGGGGAATCGAAGGGTATGCCAAAGACGCAAACTGCTTTGCGTCTTTGGCAACCCGGGCTTCGGAGGAGAAAATTTTTATGCGCTTAAGCGCGGAAAATTTTCGGGGGAGAAGGATTCCCCTTACCCGCTCCAGAATCAAAACAGTCTCAATATATATTGAGACTGTTTTTTGGTAGAATAAGATTATGAAAAAACGCGGAAATAACTTAATGAAAGATTTGGCGATTATTGCCTTCAGCGTAATAATAGCGGTTTTAATTGTTAAAACGGGTGCGTTAAAAGCTATTCTTATTTCCACCCAAGAAATGAGGTTTGTTGGAAGTTTTGTGGCCGGAATGTTTTTTGTTTCTATTTTTAGCGCTGCTCCGGCTACCGTAGTGCTGGCGGAAATTGCCCAATCTAATTCGGTATTTTGGGTGGCATTTTTCGGCGGCATTGGAGCTTTAGTCGGAGATTTAATCATTTTTCGTTTTATAAAAGACCGGCTGGCTGAAGATTTTTTACAGCTTATCAAAAAAACAAAGTCTGAGCGATTGGTGTCAATTTTTAGGTTAAAACTTTTTAAGTGGCTGGTTCCTTTCTTTGGAGCGTTGATTGTCGCTTCGCCGCTTCCCGATGAACTCGGTCTTGCGATGATGGGACTTTCAAAAATGAAAACCTCGTTATTTATACCGCTTTCATTTTTCCTCAACTCTTTGGGTATTTTAATAATAGGGATAATAGCCAAAGCCGCTTTTTAAGAAATGGCGAGTAACAAAGTGTTGAGCCGTTAATAAAACCAAGACCCGCCCTCGACGTAAAGTCGGGGCGGGTCTTTTAGTATAAAAACAATCTATTTGACCGCTTCCTTTAAGGTCTTGCCGGCACGGAATTTAGGGGCTTTTTTAGCCGCTATCTTAATCTTCTCGCCGGTGCGAGGGTTGATGCCTTCACGGGCCTTTCTATCAGAAACTCTAAAAACACCGAATCCCGAAATATTAACGCTATCACCCTTAATCATTGTCTGGGTGATAGTATCAAAAACGGCATCCACCATCTCGGCGGATTCCGATTTGGCCTTGCCGGTTTTGGCGGCTATGGCCGCTACGAATTGATTTTTTGTCATGATTTTATCAAGCAATTACTGCGCTTTTACTCGACCTTTGCAAAAAGTCGCATCTTTACTACCTCTATGATACCTGACCTTCGGTTTTTCCGCAATAAACCTCGTTTTTGATGTGGAAAACTACAAGCTGCCGTAAATAGCGGATTGTTTGCCATGGAACGCGGCCCAGTATTGATCACCGTAAGAATAATGCCACCATTCCGAAGCCAAATTAACAAAACCTTCGTTTTCCATCACATCTAAAAGAAATTTGCGGTTGGCCATTTGTGTGGGCGTAATTTTATCACTAAACGTTTCAACTCTATCGTCCAAAGCGTCTATTTTGGTGCCCATATCAAGTTCGTTACCCAACTCATCCGCCAAAGTTAAATCAACCGCCCCTCCGGTGGAGTGGGGCGGAACGCCAAAATCAGGGTCGGCTACGAACCGCCGGGCCCGTGTTTTTATTTCTTCCTCGGAAAGTCGGTTGTTTTCTAATCTGACCTCACCGCAAACCTGCTGGAATAGTTTTTTCTGCAAAGAGATTGGCCTGTAAGCATCGGTAATTTTGAAAAAATATTTTTTATTAATCTTACCAGAAATTTTAAGCAGTTTCTTAACCGCGCTTCGCCGCAAAAGCATTTCCGGAATATCTTTTTTATCCCAGACGGGCGATAAAAATATCTTTTGGCGGTTGGAAATAAAAAATTTTTCTATGCCAACCAGTTCTTCGCCGCAATCTTTGGTTGGAATTTTCCGACGCAAAGATAACGGCACGTAAACGCTCCGCCGTCTTTCTATTGGTGTCTTGGCAAAATCATTTAAGTTTTTAGCTATTTCCATATTAAAATTAAACATTATATCGGGCGCGCCGCCGAAACGGCGCGCCCGATAGTTACTGAAGTTCCTCTTGGTAAATTTCCGCTCCTTCAATGATACTTCTTTCCCAAACACCGGAGGGATCTAATAAAACAACCCACCAGTAGTAAGGGCGGAAATTCCAGTAATGCAAACTCTTAGCCACCTGAATCAGTTCAACCACTTTGCGGAGTTTTCTGGCCAGAACCATGGTTTCTAAACACTTAACTTCGGCGGTGATTATATCCAGATCCACCACCCGGCTTCTGGCCGAATTGGCAGCCGCCCTACCTTTGAGAAATAGTAAACGACCAACCGTCTCCTTATCAAGACAACCGTCTGATACCAAAAAACCGTAAAGAGAATCACCGCGCGCCGCTTTCATGGATTCAAGCATTTCCTGGGAACGATCAGCCGCGTTTCTCCATTCTCTGGCAAATTCCAAACCAGAAATAATCTCCGCTCCAAAATATCGCCTAAGATATTCCGGCAAACGAAACTTGATGTTTGTATTTGCCAATCTGTCCAAAGCCGAAAAACGCACCCGCCAAACCCGATGGCAATTAAAGACGTGACCAATACTTTTAAGATCTTTCAAAAACTGAGCCGAGGCGCTGCTGTAAACCGAACCGTGGTCGGGCATAACGGTGGGGCGCCTTGTAAGTATCTCAATAAGAAGCGGGATGGCTTTGGGTATAACGACCACACCGGCCTCATCCAACTTCTCTCCGTCCGGAAGAAAAGCTGTTTTGCGAACCCAGTCGTACTGGCTCCATTTATCTTTTTCCACAAAAAAGTAAGGTAATTCGCCTTTACTAACATCTAACATCGCCATACCGATATTGGCCGCCGCACGATTATACAACTCCGCCACCCGAACATAATCTTTACGGAAAATGGCGAGTAAACCCTCGGCGGGTTTGAATAACTTAGAGAAGTTGTCAAAACTGGTGGTCACTTCAACTCCGGAATCTTCTCCTGCATCAATAAAATGTCTTAGGGCGCTTTCCCATAACCGCCCCATAGAAACATCTAAAGAAGATTTTGGAGGAATATATCTGGTTATTCCAAAAAGATGGTTCCATTTACCTACGTCTATTGGAAAATCAATTATGGTCTCTTTTAGATTTTGGTGAACAATACCTCTTAAGTGTTTAAAACGGCTTTGCAGCTCGTCAAAACCAACACCTTGAATAATCCTCTCGCCGTTAGGCACAACCACGCCGAAAGTGTCGGCAGAGAAAAAATCCTCCGAAACTTTTTCCAGGCCAACACCCAAACCCTGCGCCAACCTTTTTAAGCTAACATAGGGCTCAACCTCATCTTGACCCACCAAAACCCTTCCCAGAAAAAGCGAGGTCTTCATAGAACTGGACCAGAAAGACTTTTGTCCGTTAGGCAAGGCATACTCTCTTAGCACGCTAGGACCTACCACCGGAACAACCGAGCGGCTAAACTGATCCACACTATGAATTTCGTGGACAACTCCAATGCCTCGGGACTGGAGAGCTTTTAATTTGAGCGGCGCATCCCACCATAAGGCCTGATCTCCGGAAAGCAGTGTTTCCATCTCGTTCTCCTTTGGTTTCACCGCTGGTTTAGCCACTTGGAACTTCAGTTTTTAAGGAACACCGGAAGAGAAAAAAGAACCTCTTCCGAGAAAGAGGTTCTTTTTTGTGAGAATTTAATAAAGTATTAAATCAAAAGCCAGCCCCTTGCTCGAGAGAGGTTCTTATTCCTCCAATAATGGGAGGCGCTTACTAACTTAAAGGGATTGGATTGCATTTGTTTTGATTATAATCTTATGCTGAACGACAGTCAAGCCCCGCATTAACGGGCGCACCCGGTAGAAGCACTTTGGCAAAATGTTTTGCTTTACAAAACATTAATTCGCCGGAGGCGGCCAAAGTCCTCTACCGGGCGTATTCCACCACCCTATTTTCCCTTATCACGGTTATTTTAATCTCGCCCGGATACTGCAGTTCTTCTTGAATCTTGGCGGCCATATCTTTGGCTAATTTATGCATCCCCAGATCGTCAATTTTATCCGGCATCACAAAAACTCTGACCTCGCGGCCGGCCTGAATGGCGTAAGATTTTTCTATACCCTCAAAACCGTTGGTGATTCTTTCAATATCCTCTAAACGTTTCAAGTAAACCTCCACGCTGTCTTTGCGCGCGCCCGGCCGAGCCGCCGAAATAGATTCGGCTACTTGGACAATAATGCTTTCCGGAGTTTCGTAAGGGTGTTCGCCATGATGGGCTTGCATGGCTTTGATCACGCTTTCATCTACGCCAAATTTTTGCAGGATTCTCCGGCCAATCTCCACGTGCGAACCCTGAACTTCGTGGTCTATGGCTTTGCCGATGTCGTGAAACAGCGTGCCCAGCTTGGCCACCCGCACGTTGGCGCCCAGTTCGGCCGCCAGCATACCGGCAATGTGAGCCGATTCCACGGAATGCGCCAGCACGTTTTGCCCGAAAGAAGTTCGGTATCTTAGACGCCCCAAAAGTTGAACCAAGCGCGCGTCCAAACCGGTTAGTCCCAAATCAAACACGGCGCTTTCGCCGGCTTCCTTGGTTTTTTCGTTGACCTTGTCGCGGGCTTTGGCCACTGCCTCTTCAATCTTGGCCGGTTGAATGCGCCCGTCTTTAATTAAATCTTCCAAAGCCGTTCTGGCAATCTGGCGGCGAATCGGGTCAAAGCCGGAAATCATAACCGAATCCGGAGTTTCATCCACCACCACTTCCACGCCGGTCAAACGTTCCAACGCTTTAATATTGCGCCCTTCTTTGCCTATAATTTTTCCTTTTAATTCTTCGGAAGGCAAGTTAACGTAAGTGGTAGTAACTTCCGAAACCACCGAACCGGAATATCTTTGCAGGGTGGAAACTAAAATATCTTGAGTCTTTTTCTCAAGCTTGTCTCGATTTTCGTTTTCCAGGCGGCGAGTATGGTTTAAGAGATCTTCCTGGCTATTTTTTTCTATTTGATTAAAGAGTTCTTCCTTGGCTTTTTCCCGGCTTAAGCCGGCCACCCGTTCCAATTCGGCTATCTCTTTTAAGCGAACAACTTCTAACTCTTCTTTGGTTTTAGCCACAACCAAACGGTCTTTTTCTAAAATCTCCAGTTTGCGTTCTGTTTCTCCAATTTTCTTTTCCAGACCCTCTTCCCGCTTCAGCAAAAGCTCTTCTATTTTAGCCAGCTGTTCCTGCCGGCGTCCGGTTTCTTCTTTGGCCTCGCTGATTATTTCCCGGGCCTTTTGTTTGGCTTCGTCTTCTTTTTCTTTAACTTCGGCCCGGGCCTTGTCCACCATTTTGGCCAGGCGGGCCTCTAAACTACCGGCCCGCCGTTGGGCGATCTGCTGGCGAATAAAGTAGCCTACTAACAAACCCAGCCCCAGCGCCACAAGCGCTTGAGGTAAAAATTCTGGTGCGAACATGTTTTATAAAAGTTGTCGGACTGTTACTTAATTTAGAAATCATAAATAAAATTGAAACAATATCCACGTGCTTGGGGACTCTAAGGCCCACCTTATAGCCCATGGAGTAACCGTCTAAACTTCCTTAGTATAAATTAGCACCTTGGTATAACAGCTGTCAAAAGAGCCGACATTTACAAACACAAATTTTTCGGATAAAATATCAATAATGAACGGTAAAGTAACTATAACCAAAGAAAAATATCAGGAACTCGTGGAAAAAGCGGGACGGTTTGAAGTTATTCAAAAATTAGCTGCCGATGGCCGTGATTTCTTTCAGGAACCCTCCGCTAAAAACATAACCGCGATAATTAAAGAAATGGGAAAGACTGATCTATACTCAAAGAGTTTTTTGAAAAGCCTGGGATTGGGACTTAGAAAATCTACTTACTTTTCTAAATGAAAATCCGCCCGCTACGGAAAGACTTGGTTGATTATCTGGTTAAATGGGCGCTGCTTAAACGTCTTAATAAACAAAAGAAATTATTTGAAACTGATCCATACAATACAAGTTTAAAAACGGAAATTTTAGAACCAAAAAGTTTAAGAATTTATAGTTTTAGAATAACTCGCAACTGGCGGGCTATTTTTGTTTATATCGGTCGGGACACCATTGAGATTATTGATATAAACAATCATTATAAATAAAAAATACAAAGACTGTCTTAAAAATCAGACTCGGGTATAATTCATAGTATGAAACCTGTGGTGCTTTTAATTTTAGATGGTTATGGTATTGGGCCTGAAAGTGTTGGTAATGCCATCGCTCAAGCTAAAAAACCCAATCTGGATTTTGTGGAAAAAAGTTTTCCCTTCGTTTTACTGCAAGCGTCGGGCGTTTCAGTGGGCCTGCCTTGGGGCGAGCCGGGCAATTCCGAAGTCGGTCATACCGCCTTGGGCACGGGCCAGCTGTGGCATCAGCCCTTGACGCGAATAACCCAAACCATACAAAACGGAACCTTTTTCAAAAACCCTGTCTTAAAAAAAGCCGCTGGGCACGCCCGGGAAAACAATTCGGCTTGGCATTTAATTGGTTTGGTCGGGTCGGGTTCGGTGCATTCATTTATAGATCATCTTTACGCCCTTATAGAAATGGCTAAAGGCGAAAACGTAATAGAGATTTGGCTGCATCTGGCCACCGACGGGCAAGACAGCCCGCCCAAAGAAGCGGCGACGTTGATTCAGAATCTAATTGAGCGGTTGCATTGGGTCGGCAACGGAAAAATTTCCAGCGTCATCGGCCGATTTTACAGTATGGATCGCGACGGACATTGGGATCGCATTGAAAAAGCGTACCAACTTATGGTTCAGGGACAGGGCGAAAAAACAACCGACATAATATCAGCCCTAAAAAAACAATACAGCGCTGGGCAAAACGACCAATACATTGAACCCATCATTCAAACGGACGAATCAGGCCAACCGGTTGGCCTGATAAAAGACAACGACGCGGTTATATTTTTTAATTTCAGGGAAGACCGAGCCCGCCAGCTGGCCCGAGCCGTGATTCAACCCGATTTTAAGGAATTTTCGCGGCCGGAATTAAAAAATATGTTCTACGCCACGCTGGTTCTTTACGAAACCGGTCTCGCCGCCGAGGTTATTTCTTCCGCCCCGGAATTAAAATACACCCTATCGCAAATAATTTCGGAGCATGGCAAAAAACAATTCAAAATAGCCGAAACCGAAAAATACGCTCATGTAACATATTTTTTTAACGGCGGTCGGGAAGCGGTTTTTCCGGGAGAGACAAGAAAACTTATAAAATCAGTTTCGGCTATGCATTTTAACGAAACTCCTGAAATGCAAGCCGCCGAAGTTTCGGAAAACTTGTTAACCGCCATTAAAAGCGGCAGCTACGATTTTTTGCTAGCCAACTTGGCCAACGCCGATATAGTCGGCCACACCGGCGATCAAACCGCCACTATAAAAGCCGTGGAAGCGCTGGACGCGGCGGTGGGTAAAATCGTTAACACTGTTTTGGAAACCAACGGCGCGCTGATAATCACAGCCGACCACGGCAACGCCGAAGAAAAAATAAATCCTTTGACCGGAGAAATAAACACCGAACACACCTCCAACCCCGTGCCGTTATATTTAGTGACGAACTCGGTTAAAAAAGCGAAACCCCGCAGTGATTCTGAATCTACTACCCGGGGGAAAAACGAGGTCAAAGGCATCTTACAAGACGTAGCCGCCACCGTTTTGGATTTATTGGCCATCCCCCCGCCCAACGACATGGACGGCAAAAGTTTGTTGCCGAGTTTGTATAAGCAATAAATTCCGTTAGAAATTGTAAGTATTTTCGTTCCGCCTCTCAATGGTAAGAATATAAATTCCTCCTTTGTCCGATTTTCTATATAAAATCCTTATTTTGCCCTTTCTTACCCGAAAAATATCGGGGCGTCCTTTTAGCTTTTTAAGATCCAAACCGGACATTTTGCCGGATTTGAGACAAATTAAAATGGATATTATTTTTTCTTTCTCTTCGGCTGAAAATTTTTGAAGAACTTTGGATATTTTATCCATATTACAGCCGCGACAAAATATCGTTTATCCCGACGCCTCCTTTCCTAATTTTGGTAAAATCAACAACCGTCTCCCATAAACCACTATCTTCTTCCGGAGAAGATATTTTGAAAACTGGCTTGGACCTTCTAACGACTATAAAAGACCGGCCTTGGTTTACCTCTTGAATATACGCCTCCAGGTTCTCGCGGAGTTTTTTTAAGCCCACTAAAGAGTCTTTCATAACCACAAGTTTATCTTAAGATAAACTTTGAGTCAACCGAGTTCGGCTCAGTCAAACCAAAATCTCCCCCAATGTAACACTGGGGGAGATTATTTAATCAGTTGCAAACAACTATCTCTTAGACGATATAATCTTATCCACCAGGTTAAAGACATTGGGTGAGAGAGCCGTATATAAGGTAACCGGTTGATATAAATTCTAACTTTGAATTACAATTACCAATCAGTATCGTCTAAAACGGCTTTTGCTATTGTTACTAAGCGTATATTCCCGTAATGATTTTCAACATCATCTAATAATTTCTGGGTTAAAACTTTCCATTCTTTTCGTCTTTGTGGTTCATTTCTCACTGTTTCATCGTACATACTGGCAATTTTATCACAAAGTTTTAATAATTTAATAAAGTTGCTTTTGGTTGCAATATTTTGTTCATCTTCCCAGGAATCATGAGTCATTTCCTTAACACATTCAATCACTTTAGGTTCTACATAATTGGGAACCTCCAAATTTGTGTCTTCAAGTATATCGTGAAGCAAAAGCGCTTGATATCCCAATTCACGTTCATCGAAAGGAATACGCTGGTCATTAAGCAGGGTTAAAGCACACCATATAGGATGAACAATAAAAGGAACCTTCCCATTTTGTCGAAAATCTTTTCGGGTATTGTGTTCTTGATGAGCACTATATGCTAAATCCAAAAGCTGTTTTAAGCTTGTCGGCTTGATCTTATCCATAATTGGTAAATTAGAATCTATTTCGGTTAATTACCTCTTAGGTGAGATTATTTCATCCACCAACCCATACTGCTTGGCCTCTTCGGCGCTCATAAAGAAATCACGGTCGGTGTCTCTTTCAATATCTTTTAAGCTCTTGCCGGTGTGTTTGGCTAAAATTTTATTCAAACGGTCTTTGACTTTAATAATGTGACGGGCGGAAATTTCAATCTCCACGGCCTGGCCCTCGGCGCCGCCCATAACTTGGTGAAGCATGATTTCGCTGTTGGGCAGAACAAACCGGCGGCCTTTCTTGCCGGCAGCCAGTAAAGTCGCGCCCATGGAAGCCGCCATGCCCACGCAAATGGTGGAAACGTCGCATTTTACAAACTGCATAGTGTCGTAGATGGCCAGCCCCGCCGTCACGGAACCGCCCGGGCTGTTGATGTAAAGTTTAATTTCTTTTTTAGGGTCCTGGCTTTCCAAAAACAACAGTTGGGCGATAACGGTGTTGGCCACGTTGTCGGAAATCGGACCGCCCAAAAAAACGATTCTTTCTTTTAACAATCGCGAGTAAATATCATAGGCGCGCTCGCCGTAGGAAGTTTTTTCTATGACTGTGGGAATTAAATTCATAAAATTATGCGAATAACGAATAAACGCCAATATTACGAATTACGAATTTTCATTCGTAATATTCGATTGGATTCGCCATTCGCATATTAGCGATTACTCTCTAATAATTCAAACACCTTCTCGTTGCGTATTACGTTTTTAACATACCCTCTTAACGCAGTCAAGTCCAGGTTTTGGCCGGGGGCCATAGGCGGAGCCGAGCGCATCAGCTGGTTTAACCGTTCCTCCACCTCGGCGTCGTCAACCATAACATTTTCTTTTTGGGCAATATGCTTTAAGGCCAGCGCGGCTTTAACCCTTTTTTCGGCCTGCGGTAGCCAACTGTCTTTAAGTTGTTCGGGGGTTTTATTGATATGGCCTAAATAATTTTCCAGGGTCAGATTCATTCGGCCCAAAGATTCCGAAAGCTCAGCCGTCATCTTGCCCAGTTCCATTTGCACCAATTCGTCCGGCAATTCCGAATTGATGTTTTTAATCAATTCTTCCACGATTACGGCCCGTCTTTTTTCTTTGGCTTTAAGTTCGCGTTCGTTTTTTAGGCCTTCAACCACGTTGTTCCTAAACTCTTCAAAAGAAGCGAATCGGCCGAGCGATTTGGCAAAATCATCGTTAAGTTCGGGCAGTTTCCGTTCCTGCACTAAATTCATCTTAACTTCAAAATCTATTTTCTGGGCGGCCAAATCTTTATTATGATAATCAGCCGGCACGGTTAAAGAAAAACTCTTGCTTTCACCCTCCTTTAAGCCCGCCAAGTTATCTTCAAAGCCCTCTATAAAATGGCCCTCGCCCAAAACAAAGGGGTGTTGTTTGGATTCGCCGCCGTCCACCAATTGGCCGTTCTTTTTAACGGAAAAATCAACTTCCACCCGGTCGCCTTTTTGGGCGGCGCGGGCAACGTTGGTATTTTGAGCCCGCGATTTTCTAATGTCTTCCAAAACATCGGCCACTTCTTTGTCTTCCAGTTTGATTTCTGCCAGCGGCACTTTTATTTTTTTATAATCGCCCGGGTCAATCTGCGGCACCGCCGACACCACAGCCGTAAATTCCAAACCGCCGTCCGGAACAGCAGAAACTTTTGAAACTTTGGGCTCGCCCACTAAATTTATTTTCTTTTCCAAAACGATTTCGCCCAATTTTTCTCTAACAGCCAAATCAAAAGCCAGATGCTCGGTTTTTTCCTTGCCCAATTCTTTTATAACAATATCTTTAGGAGCAAAACCCGGCCGAAAACCCTTAATGGGGTTTATACGCGAAAGTTCGCGGACGGCCGCATCCAAATAGGGCTCTAGTTCGTCCGGCGAGAGAGACACCACAAATTCTAATTGGGATTTGGGAAGGTTTTTGAATTCTACTTTCATAAAATTATGCGAATAACGAATAAACGCCAATATTACGAATTACGAATTTTCATTCGTAATATTCGATTGGATTCGCCATTCGCATATATCACACCAACAATCCCACGATCAGCAACGCCACAATGTTTACGATCTTGATCATAGGGTTAATAGCCGGGCCGGCGGTGTCTTTGTAAGGATCGCCCACGGTGTCGCCGGTAACCGCCGCTTGGTGGGCCGGCGATTTTTTACCGCCAAAATTTCCATCCTCAATATATTTTTTAGCGTTGTCCCAAGCCGCCCCGCCCGAAGTCATGGAAATAGCCATAAAAAGACCGGAGATCAGCGTGCCCACAATCAATCCGCCTAAGGCCTCCAAGCCCAAAAACCAACCAACCAAAAACGGGGCAACTACGGGGATCAAGGCCGGCACAATCATTTCTTTTTGAGCCGCTTTGGTAACAATATCCACGGCCCGGGCGTAATCGGGCTTAACGGTGCGTTCCATAATGCCCGGCATTTCTCTAAACTGCCGGCGAACTTCCATAACCACTTTAGAGGCCGCCGAGCCCACCGCCCGAATAGAGAACGAAGCAAAAATATACGGCAGCATCGCGCCTAAAAGCAAACCGGCCAGCACGTTGGGATTGGCTAACTGGAAAACAAACTGCAAACCGAATTTTTCTATTTCGGCAATATAGGCCACAAACAAAGTTAAAGCGGCCAAGCCCGCCGAGGCGATAGCGTAACCCTTGGTTATGGCTTTGGTGGTATTGCCCACGGCATCCAAGGCGTCGGTGGACTCGCGCACTTTTTCATCTAAACCGGCCATCTCGGCAATGCCGCCGGCGTTATCGGTAATGGGACCGAAAGAATCAATGGCCACGATAATAGCCGCCAAAGAAAGCATGCTGGAAGCCGCCACGGCCACGCCGTAAATGCCGAATAGTTGAAAACTGGCCAGCACGCCCGCCACGATAACAATAACCGGCACCGCCGTGCTTTCCAAAGAAACAGCGAGACCGGTAATAATATTCGTGCCGTGCCCGGATTGGGAAGCTAGAGCAATTGATTGCACCGGCCTGAACCCTTTGGCGGTATAGTAGTCGGTAACCAAAACCATTAAAAGCGTTACCGTCATACCCACCACGGCCGACCAAAATAAATTAAGGCTATTTTGAATAACAACCACTCTGGGAATCACAAACCATAAAGCGGCCAAGGTTAAAATTGCCGTTGCGGCCAAGCCCTTATAAAGCGCCGGCATAATGCGGTTACCGGAAAGGCGAACAAACCAAGTGCCGACAATGCTTCCAAAAACAGCTGTGGCGCCCATAACCAGCGGCAAGATAATAAACGATGGAGCCGCGAAAGCCCCTAAAAGCATGGTAGCCACCATAGTAGCCACATAGGTTTCAAAAAGATCCGCGGCCATGCCGGCGCAGTCGCCGACGTTGTCGCCGACGTTATCGGCAATAACCGCCGGATTTCTGGGATCGTCTTCGGGAATGCCGGCTTCTATTTTTCCCACCAGATCAGCGCCCACATCGGCGCCTTGGGTAAATATGCCTCCGCCCAAACGGGCAAATATGGAAATCAAACTGCCGCCGAAACCAAGAC
>JACQLN010000031.1 GCA_016204035.1 Parcubacteria group bacterium
AGATTAAATAGAGGTGTTTGCTGTTGAGCGACTTCGGGGAGGTTTATTTAATTAAGATAGGGTGGGGCGAAGAGCTCCTCCCTGCAGGAGCGAAATAGCAAACACCTAGCGGAAAAACTAACTAATTTAGTTAAGCATTAAACTTATCTTAAGTCAACCCCGTTAGAAGTAAGCCGCCCCTAGGCGGCTGGCGCCGTGCTTGTGGCAGGGCGGACTTCTAACGGGGTCAAGATTGGACAGGATTGTCCTTAATAGAACTTGTTTTAAACTCAAAGGCCGGCTGCAAGGCCAATTTGTATTCCTTGGGTTCCAGCATGGTCACCTTGAAAGGATAATTTTTACCCAGTTCCACGGCGTCGGTCATATCTTTATAGGTTTTGAATTCGGAAATATGAGCCAGCCCCTGAATTTCTGTGTCCAGCTTAACAAAAGCGCCGAAAGGGTTAAACTTTACCACAGTACCCATAATCACATCGCCTTTTTTGTATTTACTTTCCACGCTGTCCCAAGGATTGGGTTTTAAGGCCTTGAGCGAGAGTGAAACTTTGTCGTTGCCGATGTCAATGATTTTAGCTTGTATTTTTTCGCCGATTTTTAAGACCTCGCTGGGTTTTTCCACCAACTGCCAGCCGATTTCTGAAATATGGATCAAGCCCTCTATGTCGTTAAAAGTAACGAAAGCGCCGAAATCAACCAGGCCGGAAATTTCTCCTTCAATTATATCGCCCAGGGCGTAGGTGGTCAGTTTGGTTTCCAGTTCTTTGGAAACCTTGGCTTTTTCGGAAAGAATTATCTTATTATTTTTTTGATCGTAGTCCAAAACTTTGACCGTTAGCATTTGGCCGATGAATTTTTTTAGCAGTTTCAAATTTTCCTCTTTGTCGCCGCCTTCCACGTGGGGGTAGTGGGCGCTGGACAATTGAGACACCGGCAAGAAGGCGTCCAGCCCGTCCAATTGGCTTACCAAGCCGCCGCGGTTGGCGCCGGTGATTTTTACCTCCACCGGCTCGCCGCTGGATTTTAAGTTTTTAACTTCTTCCCAGGCCTGATCCAGCGAGGCCTGGGTGAGCGAAACTTCCACATAGCCGTCTTTATTTTCCAATTCTATTATTTTTACCGTTAAACCGTCGCCTTTTTTGATGTCTTGAAAGTTGTTGTTGGAGGCCTCAATTTCGGTCTTGTACAGAACGGCCGTCCTAAAGCCGTTAAGATCCAGATAGATTCTGTTGCGGGCTTTTTCTATAACCGTGCCTGACATAACATCGCCCACCTTGGGCAATGATAGGGGCACACTTTTTTCCTGAAGCAATTCCTTCATAGTAATCGCTTCTTTGGGCGCGATAACCACCGCTGTATTGTTTTCTTCAATCATGGCGTAGAAACTATAACAGAACGGTTTTCTAAAGGCAACCTTACTTCTCGATTCCACTCAAGGTTGTTACTGAGTTGGTCGAATATGTCAATAGTGAGAAAAAAATAGGGGTGTGGTAATATATTTACTTATGAATGGGGTTATAACCAAAAATAAAACAGCGATAACTCCGTTAGGTGTCAGTAAAATACGCCGGCTGTTTAGTGTTGGTTCCGAAATCACTGAATTGGCAGAGGAGGTTTTAGAGGAGTTGGGAGAATATAAGCAGGAATTTTTATTAGGGCTGGAAAAATCTGTCAAAGAAGCTAAAAGCGGTAAGCTTAAAAAGATTAAATCGTTAAAGGACCTTGGATAGGGTCCTTTTTAAGTTGAATGCGCAGTATTTTTACAACTCCGCAATTTAGAAAAGATTTAGCTGAAGTTTCTAAAAATATCTTTTCTAAAGCCGAGGCGGTTTTATCTATGCTGAAGTTAAACCCGGTAGACGCTGCGCTTAAATCTAAAAAATTAAAAGTCGGTATAAATTTGTGGCGGGTTAGAGTGGGAACCCATCGCTTGGTTTATTCATTTGACAGAGATTCTTTGACATTATTGCGAATTCGGCACCGCAAGGATGTTTATAAAGGTTTAACATTTTAGCTAAGAAGGTTTTAGGTAAAACACACTACGGGGCTATCAATGTCGTGGCGACAACCAAAACTTGATCGGCGCGTTCGTTGTCCATCATTTTTCTAACCTCCGTAATACGCTAAAAAATATTAGTGTCAATAGTGAGAAAAAAATAGGGGTGTGGTAAAATCTTAATACAATAAATAGGTCCAATTTGACCTATAAAACCTATAGGTATGAATTTATATTGGTATGGTCAAAATTCTATCGGTTTGGATAGTAATGGGCACTCTTTAGCAGTGGATCCTTTGGATTTGGAAAAAGAATTAAAGTCGGCTAAAGCAGCCGAAGTGGTGCTGTTATCGCGGTCTCAAAAGATCAAAATCCCGGCTAAAACCAACTCTTTTGTTATAAACAATCCCGGCGAATACGATATTAAGGGTTTTTTTGTGTTGGGATTTGGCGACTTTGCCGAAAATATTGCCTATATTATAGAAGCCGAGGGTGTTAAGATTTGTTATTTAACGGGTTTGAACAAGGAACTTTCCGATGTCCAACTGGAAGCATTATCGGAAGTTGATATTTTAGCCATAGATGTGGGCGAAACCAGCGAAACCAATGAAGTTGCTGCTAAAATAGTCAACCAAGTAGAACCCAGAATGGTTGTGCCCATTGGCTACAATGCCGCCGGAAAACCAACCACTTTTTTGAAAGAAATGGGCGCCAGCGAGGCCGAAACGCAAAATAAATTGAACATCAAGAAAAAAGATTTACCCCAGGAAGAAACAAAAATTTTATTACTAAATGTAACAAAATAATTTCCAATTTCCAATGTTCAATTTACAATAAATTATCAATGCTTCAATTTTCAGACGGGTTTGATAATTGTTTAATTGAAAATTCAATGAAAATTGTAAATTGTAAAATTGATAATTAATTATGAAACACGATTACTACGATATCCTTGGCGTGCCCCGCAATGCTTCCCAAGATGAAGTTAAGAGGGCTTACCGCGAAAAGGCCCATAAATTTCATCCCGACAAAACGGGCGGCGACGAGGCCAAGTTTAAGGAAATAAACGAGGCCTATCAAATTTTAGGCAACCCGGAAAAACGGGCCCAGTACGACCGTTTCGGCACGGCTGAAAATTTTGGTTCGCCGGGCGGGCCGGCCGGTTTTGATTTCTCCAATTTTGATTTTGGCAACGTTAATTTTGACCTAGGCGATATTTTTAACGATTTTTTTGGCGGCGAAAATCGGAGAGGATCCGGCCGCGCGTCGGCTCAGCGAGGCCGGGATATCGGTGTTACCATAGAAATATCTTTGGAAGACGC
Source organism: Parcubacteria group bacterium (assembly GCA_016204035.1). Classification (GTDB taxonomy): domain Bacteria; phylum Patescibacteriota; class Minisyncoccia; order JACQLN01; family JACQLN01; genus JACQLN01. The sequence continues at coordinate 3,316 of JACQLN010000031.1, forward strand.
TTTTAGGGGATTGGTTAAAGAAATAGAGTTAAAAAAATTGGTGCGCTGCATGCGCTGCAAAGGCGACGGCGCCGAGCCGGGCACGGGCAAGATAAACTGCAAAAGTTGCGACGGCGCGGGCGAGCTTAAAAAAACCCAGCGGACTTTTTTTGGCGTTTTCTCCCAAACCGCTATTTGCCCGGTTTGCCACGGCGAAGGCCAGTATCCCGAACAGTCCTGCAAAGACTGCGCCGGCGAGGGCCGGGTCAGGAAAATAGAAAAAATTTCCCTGCCCATACCGGCCGGCATAGAATCGGGCGGCATTTTGCGGATAAGCGGCAAGGGCGAAGAAGGTTTGCGCGGCGGCCCATCCGGCGATTTAGAAATCAGGGTCAGCATTAAACCGCATACTGTTTTTGAACGCGACGGCGCCGATTTATACAGCGAGATCGGGGTGCCTTTTACCATTGCGGCTTTAGGCGGGCAGGTGGAAGTTAAAACCATAGACGGCCGGGTGGATTTGAAAATTCCAGCCGGTACGGAATCAGGCGCCATGTTTAAGCTGGCTGGCAAAGGCATGCCCTATTCGGCCTCGCGCCGGGGCGACCATTATGTGGAAATATACATCCGCACGCCCAAAAAACTTTCCGGCAAGGCCAAGAAGAATTTGGAAGATATAGCGGGGGAACTATAAATAGGCAGTTATCCACTTTTGGCCTAAGCTAAGCTTAGGCCAAGGATGATAAGGTTTAGCCACTAATGTTTTCGTCCGTGAGGTCGTGATGAAGCTCTAGTACCAACAAAGACAGGGCAAACCAACTGCTTCCCACTACGTCTTCGGACCTAGTGGGTTTTTTATAGTATAATTATCTTATGGCGGCGGTTTTGAATAAAATTATTGACCTGGCCCGACTGATCAACCTTAAAATTGATCTTATGCTGGCCGGGGCTCAAAAAACCGACACTTTGTTTATAGCCGCGTTTATCGGCGCGGCGATTTTAATGTCGCTGGTGTTAAAGCGGCGCAAGATTATACTTTTGTCGGTGGCGATTTATGTGGTTACGGCTTTGTACCAGGCCGTGCCGTTGGAGTGGGCGCTTAACTTTGGCAATAATGTTTGGATTTTTTTGGGCGCCACGGCGGCGGTGTTCTGGCTGTTAAGATCCACCATCGCGAGCGGAATATACGGCGGCGCGGGCGGGGATTACGCCGGCCGCATCAAACTTGTTTTGCTTTCGTTTATAACCCTGGGTTTTATGGTTTCCAGCGCCCTTAACTTTATAACCGATGTGGATATTTTAAGCCGGATTGATTTGGTCAACCGTTTGTTCTCGGGCGGCTTAAGCCGCGCCGTCTGGGCTATTCTGCCCTTAGCCGGGTTTTTGTTTTTGAGGAAATAAGGGGTAAATCAAACCTAATCCACGGTTTGATTTATTGGTTTTTTTTGCTATTATGCTTTAGGTTATCCGCCCTTAGCTTTCTCCTCCGCTCAAATAGGGTTTGAGCTTCGGAAGGGCAAGTCGTTGGTCTTTAACAACGACTTGCCCCTCGAAGCTCCGATTCTTATTTTTATCGGAGCGTAGTGGGGCCGCCCTTAGCTCAGTTGGTAGAGCAGCTCCCTTTTAAGGAGATGGTCGCAGGTTCGACTCCTGCAGGGCGGACATGTATCTATTTTACCTTTTTGTCGCCGTAGTTTTAGGGTTGGTGTGGTTTTATTTTTTTAATCTAAGAAAAAGAATAAGACGCCGTTAGAACTATGACTAAAAAGACCACCAGTTTATTCATTTTCATTTTACTGCTGGCCGGCGCCGCGTTTTACGGCGGATTTTATTACGGCCAGAGCCAGGTGCCGGCTATTTACGGCATAGAGGGGCTGGGTAATAAAACGCTGGGCCAGCCGGACGACGCGGACTTTAGTTTGTTTTGGGACGCCTGGAAAACGATCCAGGAAAAATACGTGGATCGTTCCAAATTGAATAAAAAAGAAATGGTTTACGGCGCCATAGAGGGCATGGTTAAATCCTTAAAGGATCCTTACACGGTATTTTTTAAGCCGGTGGAATCCAAACAATTTTTAGACGATGTTTCCGGTTCTTTCAGCGGCATCGGCGCCGAGATTGGAATCCGCAAAGACATTTTAACGGTGATATCGCCTCTAGAAGATTCTCCAGCCCAACAAGCCGGGCTTAGGGCGGGCGATAGGATTCTAAAAATAAACGACGACGTTACCGCCGATATGACGATTAATCAAGCCGTGAATCTTATCCGCGGGCCCAAAGACAGCGTGGTTAAACTAACCATCAGCCGGCCCAGCAACGACGAGGTTAAAGAAATAAACATAACCCGCGGCGATATTAAAATCCCAACCATAAAGTGGGAACTTAAAGAAGATAAGATCGCTTACATTCAACTTTTCAATTTTGGCCAGACGGCGCCTTCGGAGTTCAGGAATAAAATTTTAGAAGTCTTGCGCGGTTCGGCTGACAGGATCATCTTAGATTTAAGAAACAATCCCGGCGGTTATTTGGAGGTCTCGCAGGATATTGCCGGTTGGTTTATGGAGCCGGGCAGTATAGTGGCCATTGAAGATTTTGGCAATGGGGCCAAAGACAAGGAGTATCGGGCTTCGGGCAATGGGGTCTTAAAAAATATTCCCATGGTGGTGCTGATAAACGAGGGTTCGGCTTCGGCTTCGGAAATATTGGCCGGCGCCTTAAAAGACAACAGAAAAGTAAAACTTATCGGCGCTAAAAGTTTTGGCAAGGGTTCTGTTCAAGAGTTGAGCAATTTGCGCGAGGGCACTAGTTTGAAAGTTACCATCGCTAAATGGTTAACGCCTTCGGGTAAATCCATTAGCGGCGAGGGTTTGGAGCCGGATGTTAAAGTGGAAATTACCAAGGAAGATATTGATAATCAAAAAGATCCCCAGTTGGAGAAGGCGGTGGAGATAATATTGCAGAAATAGGTTTTAAGTTCAGCGTTAAGGGGCAACGAAGCCCGTATCGTTTAGGGTTTTACGTTAGACGTAACCGATTGACGAAACGGGCCTCGCAACCTTTGGACGTTTTGACGGTTTAGATAATTTAATAATTTTCATGAGAGTTGTATTGCTATCCGATGTGCCCAAGCTGGGCCGAAAATCAGAAGTTAAAAATGTCTCCCCGGGCTATGCCAAGAATTTTCTTTTCCCGAGGGGCTTAGCCATGGTTTTAACTTCCACGGCGGTGCTGGAGTTGGAACAGCAAGATGTGGCTAAAAGGAAACAAGCCGAAAAAGATTTGATTGAAGCCGAAGTTTTAGGTAAAAAACTGGATGGTTTAGAAGTGGAGATAGCTATGAAAGTTTCTAAAGACGGCGTGGGCTATGCCGGTGTTTCTACCCAGAAAATAGCCGAGGTTTTGACCGGACTGGGGTTTAAGATTTCCAAAAGCCAAGTAAAAATAAATTCGCCTATAAAAAAATTAGGCGAATATACGGTAGTTATTTCTTTGCCGCACAATCTGGAAGCCGAAGTAAAAATAACGGTGGTGGCCGAACCGGAAGGGTGAATTTCCAGAAACATCACCCCTCACTGCCTGTCACGGAGCCTCTCATCTTAAAAACATTAAGGGCTTCTCCATGAGGGCAGTTCGGGGCGATGTTTCTTTTCTTGGGCGAAAACGGAAACCTTGCCTTTATTTAGGTATAGATCTAAACGACGTCTACCACTTTTACCAGTTTATTGTGACCTGTAAAATCCATTTTTACTTTAGTGGTAAATTTAACCTGGCCGTTCTTTAAGGCATAAAGGGTATCATCGCCGCCTTTTTTGACGTTCCGGCCGGGCCAGACCTTATTGCCCCTTTGCTTAACTAAAATATTGCCCGCCCGGGCAATCTGCCCGTCGTGCAATTTAACGCCTAATCTTTTGGATACGGAATCGCGGCCCAGCCGTGTAGATCCGACCGCCTTGGTATGCGCCATGTTTTCCTATGAACGCTAGTGAATAGTTGAAAACATGTGCCCCGTAGTGTCCTGAGTTTGGCGAAGGACTACTTCGGGGCCATGACTATTACCAGCAAAATTATCCAGACATCTTACCAAAAATAGTTAATCTAGTCAATCATATCCTAAATTCCATTACGTCCCCGTCACCAACAATATACTCCTTACCTTCTACCCGAAGCCAGCCCAAATCACGTGCTTTAGACCATGATCCGGCCTCCAGAAGCTTGTCCCAATATATCACCTCGGCCCGGATGAATTTATCTTCAAAGTCGGAATGTATGGCTCGGCCGGCGCGCGGGGCTGTGGAGCCCGCGGGAACCGTCCAAGCTCTGGATTCATCCTGGCCGGTGGTAAAAAATGTCATTAAGCCCAAAGTTTCGTAGCCTTTTTTGATCAACCGCGTCAATCCGGTTTCTTTGATCCCGGCCATTTCTAAAAGTTCCTTTTTTTCCAGTTCGGTGGCGTCGGCGGCCATAGTTTCCAGCCCAATCGGGATTGCCAGGTAGGGGATGTCTCCTATAGCTTTTTTAAGGTTTTCGTCGGGTTGCCAATTTTGCGAAAGTTCGCTTTCCGAGATGTTAAAAACCACCAGCATTGGTTTATAAGTCAAAAGGCCGATCTCGTAGGCAATTTTAATTTCATCAGAATCAAGCTGGCCGTGAAGCAGTTTGTTTTCCTCCAGCAGTTTTTTTATTTTTTGCAGGGTTTCGCGCCGTTTAATTTTTAATTTATCGCCCGCTCCGCCATAGCTTGAGCGAGGCGAGCCGCCTTTGGCGTCCGATTCGGCTTTAAGCAGCGCTTTTGAAGTTATATCTAAATCTTTAAGTATCAGTTCCAGATTTATAATTTCAAAATCGCGGAAGGGGTTAGGTTCGTTTTCCACATGAATAATGTTGGCGTCCTTAAACACCCTGACTAAATGAAGAATGGCGTCCACATCGCGTATGTTGGATAAAAATTCATTGCCCAGGCCGAGGCCTTGCGAGGCGCCTTTTACCAGGCCGGCGATGTCGGCAAACTCTATTATGGCCGGAACTGTTTTTTTTGAATCGGAAAAAGACGCCAGTTTATGCAGGCGTTCGTCGGGCACCGCCACCACGCCGATATTGGGATCTATGGTGGCAAAAGGGTAGTTGGCGATGACAACTGGTTTTTTTGTGATTACCTTGAAAAGCGTTGATTTTCCAACGTTAGGTAAACCTATGATCCCGATTTTCATATATACCAGCGACACTAATTACGAATAACACACGAATTTACAAATGGATTTTATTTGTCGCGTCTGACGCGATTCGTGTCATTCGAGTGTATTCGTGTATTGGTGTCGCTACTGCATGTTATCATATTATTATGTCTTCTAGTATATTTCATGACTACGATATTCGCGGCTATTACCCCGGGGAGATCAATGAAACCGTTTTTTATAATCTAGGCCGGGCCATCGCCTCAGTTTTGAAATCAAAAAAAATCGCTTTAGGCCGAGATGCCCGATTGTCTTCGGATACTTTGTTTTTGTATTTAGCGGCCGGGCTGGCCAGTTGCAAAGTAAAAATTATTGATCTGGGAAAAATCAGCACGCCCATGGGTTTATGGTATTCGCAGTATTTTAAGATAAATACTTTAATTATTACCGCCTCGCATAATCCCAAAGATCAAAACGGGCTTAAGATTTTTTCGCCCAAACTGGGCGCGGTTGGCAAAAATTCCGGCCTGGCTAAAATAAAAAACAAGCTGGATAAATTAAGCGCCGTTTCTGTTTTGCCAAAAATAATCCGTTCGGTTTATCAAAAACACAACCCTTACCGGGGGTATGCCGATTTTGTTTTAAGCCGGTTTAACAAATTTTCGCCAGCTAAAATCAAAATCGCTTTAGATTTTTCTCACGGCGTGGCCGGACAGGAATTTTCCCAGATTTTTGAAAAATTAAAAATTAATTTTGCCACCCTTAACGAAACTCCTAACGGCAATTTTCCACTGCATGGCCCGAATCCTTTGGAAGAAGCCAGCCAAAAACAAATTAAAGTATTATTGAAAACCGGAAAATTCGGTTTGGGGGCGGTTATAGACGGCGACGGCGATCGGGTTTTATTTTTAGACGAAAAAGGAGTGGCGGTTGATCCGGCTTATATTTTTTCTTTGATGCTTGATTTTTACGCCGACCCGTTAAAACAGAAGACGGCTGTTAAGAGTATTTCCGTGGCCAAGATAGTGGATGCGGTCGCGGCCGCGGGCCATATCAAATTGGTTACATCCAAAGTGGGCCGGACAAACATTCAACACGCTATGAAAAAAGAAAAGGCGTTTATAGGCGTTGAAAAGTCTGGCCACTATTTTTTTAAGGATTTTTATTTTGGCGACAGCGGCCTTTTCGCGTTGCTAACCGTATCAACTATTATGGCCAAAAAGAAAAAAAACTTATCCGATCTTTTAATACCTTATCATCAATATGTGATTCTTCCGGAAACAAGTTTAGCTTTTGAGGGCGGGGTGGACAGGATCATCAACGCCTTAAAAAAAAGGTATCAGAACGGTAAAGTAAGCGAACTGGACGGTTTAACCGTAGAGTACCCGGATTGGCGGTTTAACCTGCGCCGTTCCAATACCGAAAACGTCTGGCGGTTGAATTTAGAGGGTAAAGATAAAAACAAACTGGAGACGATCAAAAAAGAGGTTGAATCTGTTATAGCGTATTAAGTATTTTGTTTTTTAAGAATTACACCTGAATCAAGACCGGCAGGATCATGGGCCGGCGGTGGGTTTTTTGGAACAAGAATTGACCCAAACGTTCCCTGATTTCTTCTTTCACCAAGGCGTCGTTAAAAGGGTGTTCGCCGGCGGTGGATCTTTCTATTGTTTTTCTGATGATGATGCGGGCGTCTTGAAGCATCTGTTTGTTGTCGCGCAAATAAATAAAGCCGCGCGAGATGATGTCGGGGCTGCTGCGCACCCGGCCGGTTCGCGCATCCACCACCGCCACCACCATAAACATCCCGTCCTCGGCCAGCATTTGGCGGTCACGCAAAACCACGGAACCGACGTCGCCCACGCCCAAGCCGTCCACCATAACCAGTTCAGCCGGCACCGATTTTTTGTCCACCGAGATTGAATCCGAGGTGATTCTGACCACATTGCCGTTTTCCACCACAGTGATGTTATCTTCGGGCATACCCGCTTTTAAGCCCAGGTCTTTCATGGCGAACAACATGGAAAGCTGGCCGTGGACCGGCATTAAAAATTTGGGCCGCACCAGTTCCAGCATATACATCAAATCGTCCTGGTGGCCGTGGCCGCCGGCGTGAATATCCAGCATTTTATAATTATAGACCTTAACGCCGTGCCTAAGCAGATTGTCTTTTAAGTGCTGGATGGTGCGTTCGTTGCCGGGAATAATGGAAGAAGAAAAAATAATAGTGTCGCCCTTTTTAAGTTCCAGTTGCTTATGGCGATGGGTGGCTAGGCGCATCAAAACCGCGTTTTCCTCGCCCTGCCCGCCCGTGCCCAATATGGTTATTTTATTGTCGGCGTATTTATTGCTTTCCGCAGCCGAAATCAAAGTGCCTTTTTTGGTTTTGATGTAGCCCAAAACTTTAGAAACCTCCACGGCGGCTTTCATGCTAAAGCCCTCCACCACCACTTTGCGTCCGTATTTTTCGGAAATGGCTATAATTTGCTGGACGCGATTTATAGCCGAAGCGAACATGCCCACAATGACGCGGCCCGGCGCTTCGGCGATCAATTTTTCCAAATTAACCTGAATGTCGGATTCAGATATGGAGTGCCCGGGTTCTTCGGCGCCGGTGCTGTCGGACATTAAAAGCAGCAGGCCGTCGTCGCCGATTTTTCGCAGGCGGTCTATTTCGGCCGGTTTGTCTATAACCGGACTGTGGTCAAACTTAAAATCCGAAGTGCACATAATCTGGCCGGCCGGAGTTTTGATCAATAAAGCCATATCGTCGGGAATGCTGTGATTGATATGGATAAATTCCACTTCAAAAATTCCGATTTTTCTTTTTTCTCCGCTTTTTATTTCGTCTATTTGCAGTTTGGGCAGGTGTTTAAATTCGTCGTGCCTTTTAACTATAAGGCCACGAGTCAGCGGCGCGGCATAGATCATAGGGTTTCTTATTTTTTCCAGAATATAAGGCAGGGCGCCGATATGGTCAAAATGGCCGTGCGTAAAAACCATACCGCTGATTTTGTCGGCTTTGTCTTCCAGGTATTTTATATTGGGTATTATCAGGTCTATACCGGGCATGTCTTCCTCGGGAAATCTGACACCGGCATCCACCAACAAAATATCGCGATCATCCCGTTCGTAATCACGCCATTCAATAACGGTCATGTTTCGGCCGACTTCGCCTAAACCGCCCAAGGGAATAATCCGCAGGCAGTTTTGCTGCGGTTTTGATGAACGTTCATCTTGTTCGTTTTCCGGCATCCGGCCGAAATTATCCGGACGGTTGCCGGATCGGTTTGGCCCGCCAGATGGGCGACTAGATCCACGGCGATTGGGATTGGGCCGGCGAGAATAATTTTGCTGATTATTAGATGTCCTAAAAAACATCTTGCCCGACATGGATGGATTATAATTCATGGAGAAAATTCTGATATATGATATTAAATTTTCAATTCTCAATTTACAATTATCAATGAATTTTCAAGGATTCAATGATCAAGCATTTGAGAATTAAACGTTTGATCATTCATTGATAGTCATTGATAGTTGAGACTTGAAACTTGATAATTAGCAAGTTGTGGGCAGAGAGGGACTCGAACCCTCATGCCTTGCGGCATACGGCCCTGAACCGTACGTGTCTGCCAGTTCCACCATCTGCCCGCTAGGTATTAATTGTTCTTTTTTACTCTTTGAGTGGAAATGTACCACGAATTTATATTCTCAAATCTTTGAGATGGGGTATTAACAGCTTTAAGGTCTAAACCATTTATTTTTCCGGAAACGGCGTAAATGTAGTTGGGGCTGTATAAAAACACAGCTGGCGCATCTTGCATTATAATTTCTTGAAGACTTTGATATTTTTTCACACGATCTTCGGGGTCGCTGGCTTGGCGCGATGTTTCCAGCATGCCATCCGCTTTTTTATTGCTGTATAGCGCCAGGTTTAAGCCCGGGTCTTTTCTTTGGGTGGAATGCCAGAAAGAAAAAGGATCAGGGTTTAGCCCTAAAACTTCGCCAAAGAGCAAGGCCTCGTACTGGCGGGGGCGGATGGTTTGATTTTGGATGGCATTCACCGGAACAACGTCTAAATTTACTTTAACGCCTATTTTTTCCCAATCGCTTTTTAAGGCGCTAGCCACCTGGGTCAGTTCGGGCCAGTCGGTGGTGGTTAAAACAAATTCCAGCCGGGTCGCGCTTTTGGCGTTTTTTAATTTTTTCTCTCTAAAACCATCCGATCCGATTTTCCAGCCGGCTTTTTCCAAAACCGCGCCAGCTTTTTCGGGATCATACGCCAAATTTGTTTTTGGTTCGCCAATTTCCAAAAGTCCAAAAGGGAAAGGACCGCTTTGGGGTTCGGCTTCGTTTTTTAATATCTCTTTAACTATAAAATCTCTGTTAACGGCCTGAGATAATGCCTGGCGAACCGCCAATTCGGTTAATTTGTCGGATTTGGATTGGTTAAAAAATACGGCAAAATAACGGGGCAGTTTTATGTTATGAAACTCAACGCTTCTGGCGGCGGCCAGCAGATCTTTTTCCAAAACAGAACTTAAGGAAAAACCGTCTATCTCTCTGCGCTTATAGGCGTTGACGATATTTTCTTGAGTTTCGTAGAAACGCAATATCAAACGCGAGATGTTAGCTTTCTCATAATAACGCGGATTGGGCGAAAACTCCATAGACCTTATCAAACCGGACGCGTTTTTAGTTATTTTGGTGAGCGTATACTGGCCCAACCCGACTGGTTTTAGGTTAAGTTGAGTTAAAAGGAAATTTTGCGGTTGGATCCCGGACCAAAGATGTTGAGGCAATATGCCCACCGTGGCGTTTTCCAGAAACGGTTCGTATTGCACGGGTAATTTCATAGTTAAACGCCGGCTATCTATTTTTTCCACTCTAACGCCCTGCCAGTTGTTGCGCAGGGGACTTTGATATTTAGGATCTTTTATTAAATTAATGGTAAAAACCACGTCGTCGGCGGTAAAAGGTTTTTTGTCGGGCCAAGAAAGATTTTCCCGCAGCGTAAATTCGTAGGTTTTGCCTCCGTCTTTAATCTCGTAACTGGCCGCCAAGTCCGGCGCTATGCGGCCGGATTTGTCATGTTTTACCAAACCGGAAAAAATCAAGGTGGTGATATCGCGGTCAACTTCATTGGCCGAAGAAATCGCCGGATTAAGATAACGCGGTTCGCCCATAAGGCCTTCGGTATAGGCGCCGCCTTCAGCCGGAGCCGGGGATCTTAATATCCAATAATCGTAACCGCTTAAAAATAAAGCCGAAAGCGCGGCTATTCCCAACCAAAACAAAACCCAGGTTATCTCTTTTTCCGATAAATTTCTTAAAAGATGCCGCCAGTGGTTGACAGACAGCGAACGCAAAAAACTTATTCGCCCGGCGATTTTTTTTAACAAAGATGTAATCAATCCGTTAAAAGATATTTATTAAAGTATTATATTGGCGAGCGCCGTTCCAAAAAATAGTACCGAGAGTATTATAGTGGCTATAAACAAAAATTTTTCGGCGCCCCTTTTAGTGTGATGAAATTCACCCTCGCCGCCGAAAGCGCCCGAAAGCCCGGCGCCCTGGCGCTGTAGCAAAACCGCGGCGGCCAAAGCGATTCCCAATATTATCTGAACAATATTTATCAGCATTTTATCAATAGAAACCCTACCCTTTTAGGGTGTTTTTAGAGTGTTTGTTTGTATATTAACGAGGTAATCCAGCGTTTGATTAGATGGTAGCAATAAGGCCGATAGTAGTCAATTGGCCTAAGCTTAGCTTAGGCCAAAAGGGGATAACATTGATATTACCTCAAAGCCAATAAAAAGACCGGCGTTCGCTTTAACCCGGTTTGATTGGGATTAAGCGAGCACCGGCATGTTTGTTCTCGGGCTGTTTAGGCCATCGTAGTCAGCCGAGCTGACTTGGCTGGCAGATGCCTGACGGTTCCACTGCCCGTGTTCTGGAAATCTTCTCCAGAATCCTGAAACTCCTTGATCTTGACACGGCGAGTCAACACCGGCCTGTCCACGTTGGGGTTATTTGGCAGGAGGACTTCTATCGCCCTTACCATAGCGGCGAACTCCTGCAGACTGGGCGTCCGAGAGTGGCGCTTCAAATCACCCTCATGCTTTTTGAGACACGACATCAGTCCTTGTCTGGTGGCGAGAATACTGAAGACGGTCCCATTCACCACACGAGCCACTACTCTGGTTTTTTCCCCCAACTTGGATGCCGCACTTGGACTACTCATCCTATTTCCCCTTAATAGGAAGTTGTTGTTGCCCCAACTGGGATGGTCAGCTCTCTAGGAACACATCTTTTTTATTGTTTTCTCCTTTCAGTTCCAGATGAGCTTTTTATTTAACCAGAATTATCTTTGGGTTTAATAAGGGGGGCTGAGGCGATTCGGGCAAGGGGATTGGCCCGGACCGTTTCACTGCCTTCCAATCAGAACCGATGGTAGGCAGAGTCAGCCCCCGATTTCCATATTGGGGTGATTTAATGAAAGAACTAGATCTATATCAATTAAACTCCAGCGGATCCTGCTTGTCAACCCCGCCCTTGAAAAAGATTAGCTGTCGCCAAATTAAATTTATCTTTTCCAAGAGCGGGGTCAACCCCGTATTTGAGATTTACCACGGATCTTCCTATGATAGTTTAAGGCAAAACGATGGGCTTCGTCGCGAATGGCCTGGAACAAGTGTTTTAAGCTCTGGCCGAATTTTTGGGCGAGTATCGGTTCCGGCCTTTCAGGCAGATAAATTTCTTCCAGTTTTTTAGCTAAGCCGATAATTCTGATTTTTTTGGAACCCAGAGATTTTAAGGCGGCGTTAAGCTGGGTCCGGCCGCCGTCGACAATTATCAATTGGGGCAAAGGCCAATTGTTATTTAAGCGGCGTTTAACGATTTCAGCCATCATCGCCGGATCGTTGATGCCGGAGACGGTTTTTATTTTGAACTGGCGGTATTCGTTTTTATTGGCTTGATACAATCCATTTTTTTGCAGTTCAAAAACCACCATAGAACCCACGGCCTCTTGTCCGTGCAGGTTGGAAACGTCGTAAGTTTCTATTCTTTGGGGATCGGACCTAAAACCCAGCAGTTTCAGGTTGGGCTTATCATCCTTAAAAATCGCCGGAGATAATTCTGGCTGGTCGGTCAGCACTCGAGCGTGCTTAAAGACTTCGTCCAGACTTATGATTTTCTTTTTTAATTCTTGGGCCAATTCAAAATTTTGCGATTTTACGGCTTGTTTTATTTCTTTTTTTAATTCTTTAAGTAGGATTTGGTTCCGGCCGGATAAAATTGCCTTGATCGCTTTAATATTATTTCTATACTGATTAACTACAACGAGAAAGCGATCGCTTTCTGGCTGTAGTTGTGTTGATTTTTTTAAACAACAATAAGTTAAGCATCGTCCCATATGGCCGTTTAGGCATTTGACGCTATGTTTTTGCCGGCAGGTGCAATAGGGGAAAATATCACGTAGGACCTGTAATGTTTTTCTAACAGCAGTTCCATCAGTAAAGGGTCCTACATAATTTCTAATTTCTAATTTCAAATTTCTAATCGGTTGATGGGTTAGGATAATTTTTGGAAAGTCTTCGTGGGTAAAGCCAACAAATAGATAATTCTTGCTGTCGCGCATTAAAACATTAAACTTCGGTTTTAGTTTTTTTATCAGTTCGGATTCTTTTATCAGCGCTTCAATTTCAGATTCGGTTTTTATGATTTCAATATCGGCAATGCTAGCCAGCATTTTTTGTTTGCTTGTCCCTCGTAGCTTTAGCGGAGTGGGAGCCGGATTAAAAAATTTAATGTTCGGGCTAAAATAACTTTTAACGCGGTTTTTTAAGTTGCCCGATTTGCCCACATAAATCACCCCGCCGGATTTGTTTTTGAACAGGTAGACTCCGGGTGAATGTGGCAATTTGGCTAATTTTTTGGCTAATACGTTCATAATGCTGGATTTATCTTATTTTCTAAGGTATAATAGCACATTTATGTTGACGCAAGATTACATTAAAATCCGCGGGGCGCGTGTCCATAATCTTAAAAATGTCAGTTTAGATATTCCCAAAAACAAGCTGGTGGTGATCACCGGCCTTTCGGGTTCGGGTAAATCGTCGTTGGCGTTTGATACGCTTTACGCCGAGGGCCAGCGAAGATACGTGGAATCACTCTCGGCTTATGCCCGGCAGTTTTTAGGCGTGATGGATAAACCCGACATAGACAGCGTGGCTGGTTTGTCTCCGGCTATTTCCATAGACCAAAAAAGCGTATCCAAAAATCCGCGTTCCACCGTGGGCACCATTACCGAAATATACGATTACCTGCGGCTTTTATTCGCCCGGGCCGGCCAACCCCATTGTCCCCAATGCGGCCGGATGGTTTCGCGCCAAAACGCGAGCCAAATTTCGGAACAGATTTTGAAAAAACCAAAAAAGACCCAAATGATTATCTTGGCGCCTTTGATCCGCGACCAAAAGGGCGAGCATAAAAACATAATTCAAAAAATGTCTGATTCTGGCTATGCCCGCGTTAGAGTGGACGGCGAAGTTTATAAAGTTGAGGAGGCCTTAAAACTTAATTTGGAAAAATATAAACGCCATTCCGTAGAAGCGGTGATTGATCGCTTAACCATTGAGTCAGTCAGTTCCGACGACCGAGCCCGCGTAGCCGAATCGGTGGAGCAAGCGCTTAAACTCGGCGACGGTTTGATGATTGTCCAACACCAGGTGTTGGACAAAAAGCCGGCCGATGAATTATTTTCCGAGTCTTTGTCGTGCGCTTATTGCGGCTTGAATTTTCCCGCCATTGAACCCAG
>JACQLN010000032.1 GCA_016204035.1 Parcubacteria group bacterium
ATGATGCCGGGCACGGTTGGCAGCTTGGAACGGTTGGCCCTTAACAAAGCGATTAAATCGGGAAAGGCCTGCCGGCAGTGTATCATTAAAGGTTTTTTTAGCTCGTAGGCCAACTCTATATGCTGAACAAAGGCCGTTTCCTGTTTGCTTTTAGAATCGGAACTGTTCATGCGGTAATGATCCAGACCGCACTCGCCTATGGCCACCACTTTGGAATGCGCGGCTAATTCTTTGTAAGCGCCGTAATCAAAAATTTCGCCGCGGCTGGTAAAACCCTTACCCGCATCATCTTCACCTAGTTCTTGAGCATCGTGGAAGGATTTGTCGGTGTGGATGGGATGCAAACCCACAGTAGCATAGACTCCTTGGGGATATTTTTCGGCCAAAGCGATGGCCTCTTTGGATGTGTCCAGTTGAGTGCCCACGTTGACCAGCCAAATTCCGGCCTCAAGGGCGCGGCCAATAACGGCCTCGGTATCGTTTTGATAAGCCGCGAACTGAACGTGGGTATGGGAATCTATGAATCTTGGAGCTTGGAGCATGAAACTTGAAGCGTTAAAAAGTTAAAACGAGTAATTAGAGGCAAGTTTCTGTTTTCGCCCAAGAAGAGAAACATCGCCCCGAACTGCCCTCATGGAGAAGACTTTAATGTTTTTTAAGATGAGAGGCTCCGTGACAGGCAGTGAGGAGGGGTGATGTTTCTTGGATGTAAATAAGTAAACTCAATAGAAAACGGAGACTTGGCGGAATAAACTAACAATATTTACTGCTTAATTCAATCTGGGAAATAAATTATCCCCTTTCTTAAAGTTTATCACGGAATTATCAAACCAGATCTGCTGCCTGATCTTCTCCCCGGTTTCGGGCAAGAACGGCTCCACCAAATTAAGCGCGACGCCCAGAATATATCCGGCGTTGATCAGAACTTTTCTAAATGTTCCTTCATCTTTAATCTCCCACGGCCTTTTTTCGTTGATGTATTTGTCGGCCCAGGAAATTAAGCTCCAGACGCCGGACAGAGCGTCATGCAATTTTATATTTTCAAAAGAAGATTCGTACGCTTGATAGGCATTGTTGCAGATTTTTTTTACTTCCGAATCCACATCGGCCGAAAAATCAAATTTGACCGGGCTTATTTTTTCGCCCAAAGTCACCACGCGCGCCACCAAATTTCCCAATCCGTTGGCCAAATCGCTGGTGTAGCGATCTTCAAATTTTCCCAAACTAAAATCACCGTCTTCGCCCGAAGGAATCTCTCTAAGCAAATAATAGCGCACCGGATCGGCGCCGTACTTTTTAACCAAAACAGCGGGATCCACAATATTGCCGACGCTCTTAGACATCTTTTGGCCTTCCACCGTTATAAAACCATGAACAAAAATAGCTTTAGGTAAAGGCAACCCCGCCGAGATAAGCATACCCGGCCAAATAGCGGCGTGAAAACGTAAAATATCCTTGCCGATAACGTGCAAATCGGCCGGCCATAAAGTCTTAAATCTTGAATCTTGTATCTTGGAACTGTAACCGATGGCTGTAAGATAGTTGGCTAAGGCGTCGCACCAAACATACATCGTTTGATCCGGATCATTGGGCACGGGCACCCCCCAAGGCAAATCTTTTTTGGGCCGCGAAAAACTGACGTCTTCCAAACCCGATTCTATAAAAGATAGAATTTCGTTGCGGCGCGACTCGGGAATTATTTTTAATTCATTATTCTTGATTTTTGACTCTATTTCTTTTTGATATTTGGCCAGCTTAAAAAACCAGTTTTCCTGCTCCATTTTTTCCGGTGCCTGATTATGGTCCGGACACTTGCCATTAACCAAATCCCTTTCGGTTTTGAAAGATTCGCAACCGACGCAATAAAGACCCTGATACTTCTTTTTATATAAATCGCCTCCGGCTAAAAGTTTAAGCCATAATTCTTGGGCGCCGGGCCAATGGCGCGTCTGATCGGAGGTGCGTATAAAATCGTCCCAAGAAAGATTTAAGATTTCTTTTAGCCGCTTAAAATGTTCCGAGTTTGCGTCTACAAACGCTTGCGTGTTTTGACCGGCCGTTTCGGCCGCCCTTAAAATTTTAAGGCCATGCTCGTCGGCGCCGGTTAAAAAGAAAACATCGTCGCCTTTAACGCGATGATAGCGCGCCAAAACATCGGCTTGGATTTTTTCCAAAGCATGTCCGATGTGCGGCGGAGCGTTAACGTAATCTATGGCGGTGGTGATGTAGAATTTCATAATAGTGCGACGCTAATACACGAATGCATGCGAATGATACGAATAAAATCAATAGAAAGCGAACTGGTTTGAGCGACTTCGGGGAGGTTTGTTTAATTAAGATAGGGTGGGGCGAAAAGCTCCTCCCTGCAGGAGCGAAAACCAGTTCGCTTTAGACTTTTTCCTCATGATGATGGCCGAAATCTTTAAGGATTTCCACTAAAACCACCGCCACCGGCACGCCTAAAATTATGCCGGGTAGGCCGAAAAGTTCCGCACCTATCAACAAAGATATAATGACGATGACCGGATTAAGACCGATGGCCCGGTTCATTATATTGGGCACAAAAACATGATTTTCCAACTGGTGGACGATGGTGTAAATAAGAACCACCCACAACCCCACCACCGGCGACTTTAACAGCCCGAACAAAACCGCCGGGATGGCGGCTAACACCGGGCCGAATATGGGAATAATCTCCATAATGGCGGCCACCATCGCCAAAAGAACCCGGTGGTTTATGCCGAAAACAGCTAAACCAATATAAACCAAGACCCCCACGATAACGCTTAAAATAATTTGGGCCTGCAACCAGCGGCCGAGTTTATACTGGGCCCGGGCCCACAAGCCCAAAACATAACCTTGGCGTTCTTTGGGCGTGACGGAACGCAAAAAAATGTTGATACCGTGTTCCTGGGCCGAAAGATAAAAAGAAATAACAATTACAAAAACCGCCGAGACCACGCCGCCGAAAATTCCAGTGGTGGCGCCAAAGATATTATTGGAAACATGAGCTAGCTCATTACTCGTCTCTAACAAACTATCCTGGACCCGGCCTAAAAGCTGTTCGTATTGAGGCGCCGTGTCGCGGATGAGTTTGAAAAAATTATTAACCTTATCAAAGTAAAGGGGCACCGTCAGAGAAAGATTATCCAGCTCGGTGGCCAAAGGCGAAATTATAAAATAAAGCACCGTGCCCAAAGCCAGAAAAGCCAAAAAATAAATCAGGAACACACCCAAAGTTCGCGGCACCCCTTTCTTTTGCAAATAGTTCGCCAAAGGAGTTATAGCCGCCGCGATTATAACCGAAAACAAAAGCACCGCGATGACATCGCGGATCAAATACAGCACAGCCACGCCTAAAACAATCGCCAGCGCGCGCAGCAATGTTTCCGTGGTAATGCTGATGTCTAAATGAGATCCCGGAACCTTCAAATTAAAATCTTAAGATTTTCTCAAAGCCCTCTTTGTCCTTTAATGGGCCAATGACGGCCAGATTGAGACTCTTGTTTTGAAAAATGTCTTCGGCTACCTTTTTGACGTCGTCTAAAGTAACTTTGTCCATCATACTGAACTTCTGTTCTACTGTCAATATATCGTGGACCAGCACCTCCTGCAAGCCGAAAAACGAGGCCACTTCGTCGGAAGATTCCAAACTTATCAATGTGCCGCCTTTTATAAAATCCTTGGCTTTTTGAAGCTCTTTTTCGGTTACGCCATCCGCCGCCGCTTTTTTTAACTCGGCCATAATGGCCTCCACGGCCTCGTATATTCTTTTGGTATCAACCCCGGAGGAGACTTCAAAGTAACCGTGATCGGTGGAAAGCGCGCTCCCCGCCCGAATGTAATAACCCAAACCCAGTTCGTCGCGGATTCTTATAAACAAGCGCGAAGACATGCCGCCGCCCAAAATAGTGGCGAGTAATCCCAAAGCCCA
>JACQLN010000037.1 GCA_016204035.1 Parcubacteria group bacterium
GCGCAAGGCCGGCGTGCCCACCGGATATTCCGAAACTATCAAATTATTTTTAGCCAGCATTTCTTTGGCTATGGGCTCGTTCATTTTAGGATAAATTTGATCCAGACCGCAGCCCAGAACCCCGATGGTTTTTCCGCCGGCTTTAAGCGTAGCCAGATGCGTTAAGGCGTCCACGCCCTGGGCGAGGCCGCTGACTACCGTTAAACCGGCCTCGGCTATTTTAGGCACCAGCATTTCCACGGCCGCCCGGCCGTAACTGGAAGGCGTGCGCGTGCCCACCACCGCCAAACATTTTTCTTTCAAAAGATCGGCGCAGCCCTTTAAGTATAGCAGAGTCGGCGGCGAGCCGGTTTCTTTTAGCAGTTTAGGATACGATTTTTCAAAAAAAGAAATCGTTTTGATGTTTAACTTTTCCAATTTGGCCCATTCGGTTTTTGGATCGGTGGTTTCTTTTTTTTCCAAGGCCTCTTTAATGCTCTCGCCGTTAAAATCCAGTTTCAAAATTTTTCCGGCTGGCGCCTGCCAGGCCCGTTCAGCCGTTCTAAAAACAGATATCAGTTTTTTGATTCTGGAGAGTCCAAAGGCGATATTAAGAGCGTTAAGAAAAATAGAGTCCATTGTGTTCGTTCACAAATATCATTTCTCGCTCCTGCAAGGAGGAGCTCTTACATCCTCCCTCTTTATAATTAAGTTGAACCTCCTTGAAGTCGCTCGAAACGATATTTGTTCACTGTTAAATAGTATCACATCACTAGTCTTTTAATTTCTCCACCGCTTGAGAAAGCATCTCGCAGTAAAGGTTAAGGCCGATTTGGTTGATGCGGCCGGACTGGCTGCGGCCTAAAATGTTGCCGGCGCCGCGCAACTCCAAATCGCGCAGAGCGATTTTGAAACCATCGCCCAGGTTGGAAAATTCCTGCAGGGCCGCCAGGCGGCTTTGGGCGATGGTGGTTAATTTTTTGGGGTTGTAGAGAAAATAAACCGCGGCCTTGATGTCTCGGCGGCCCACTCGTCCGCGTAATTGGTGGGCTTGCGACAAGCCCAGCCGGGTGGAATCGGAAACTATCAGGGTATTGGCGTTGGGCAGGTCGATGCCGTTTTCAATAATAGTGGTGGAAACCAAAATATTGGTTTCGCCTTTTTTGAAACTTTCCACCGCGCCGATGATCTGTTTTTCGCCCAGACGGCCGTGCAGGGCGGCCAGGCGCGAATGCGGCACAATTTTTTTTAAGTTATCAATCACATTTGCGATTTTATGGATCCGGTTTTCCAAAAAGAAAACCTGGCCGCCCCGCGCCAGTTCAAATTCAACGGCCGACTTTATTAAGTCCCAAGAGAATTTTTCCACCCGCGTGGCCACGGCTTCGCGGCCCAAAGGCGCGGTTTGGATTTTAGAAATGGGTTTTAAGTTGCTCATCGCCAGATAAAGCGTGCGGGGGATGGGCGTGGCCGAAAGCATCAAAACGTCTATATTGGTTTTTAATTTTTTTATCTTTTCCTTCTGCAGCACGCCGAACCTTTGTTCTTCGTCTATTATTAAAAGCCCTAAGTCTTTGAAGGCCACGTCTTTGGAAAGCAGGCGATGCGTGCCAATGGTTACGTCAACTAATCCTGATTTTATTTCGCCGGCCAGTTTTTTATTTTCCGGTTCCGGGTTTAGGCGGCTAAGCATGGCCGTGTTGACGCCGTATTTTTCCAGCCGGTTTTGGAAAACGTCAAAATGCTGGCGGGCTAAAATGGTGGTTGGCGCGATCAAGGCCGTTTGTTTGCCCGACATGGCGGCCTTAAAAGTGGCGCGCACAGCCAGTTCGGTTTTGCCGAAACCGACGTCGCCCACCAAAACCCGATCCATCGGCTTTTCGTTTTCCATGTCGGCCGATATTTCCCGCCAGGCTTGGGTTTGATCGGGTGTTTCGGGGTATTCAAAATCGGTTATTAAGTTTTTCAGTTCATCTGTTTCTTTTACAAAAGAAAACCCACGCGAAACTTCCCGATGGGCGTAAAGCTGCAATAAATCTTTGGCCAGTTTGACCACGTCTTCTTTGGCTCTGGTTTTGACCTTGTACCACAAGCTTCCGCCTAAGCGATGGATTTTGGGCCGGGTAAAACCCACATACAGGGAAATTTTTTTGGTTTGTTCAAAGGGTAAAAAAAGTTTGTCGCCGAGCGCGTATTCAATTTCAAAATAATTTTCTAAGTCGGGCGTAACACCTTTTAACCGGCCGATGCCGTGATCTACATGAACCACGTAATCGCCCGGTTTGAAGCGGGTATAGATAGCTTCTAATTCTGCAAGGTCTGACTTTATACCAAGGTCAGACCTCGGTGGTTTTTTTAGTTCGCTAACGGCTTCAATCAAGTTGCCGTTAAAATCTAAAGCCGCGGGCGCGTCAAAATTTATCGGCCAGACGGTTAACACCGAACCCGTAAAAGCCATCTCGCCGGGATTCAAAACCCGGCTGGTTTTAATGTAGCCAAAATCGGTTAGTTCGCGGATTAACGATAAGGGATTTATTTTTAAGTCTTTTTCCAGCAAGCGAATGTGGTTGCGCCACCAGATGTTTTTTGCAGACAAAGACTTGATCTTTGATTCGTTTTCCTTGAACCATAAAACGCCCTGATTTCTAAATTCAGGGATGTTGGCGGTAATCAGAATCGATTCTTCCGTCTCGGTCACCTTGATATCCTAACGGACAAACTTAAATAGGTCAAAAACTGTTTATTTCCGACATAGCTTTCTCGGGCTGGGTCAGCCAGGTTGCCAGACCGGCGGATATTTTTTTTAAGTTTTTATTTAGAATCCTTTCCTCGGCCGGGGAGAATTTTTTTAGAATAAAATCAATCAGTTTTTTGCCGTCGGGTTTCTTTTTGGGCGCGATGCCTATCCGCAACCGCCAGAACTTGTTGGTTTTTAACATTTTAATAACCGACTCCACGCCGCGGTGTCCGGCGCTGGAGCGGGCCAAACTCATTTTAAGACGCCCCAACTCAATATCCAAATCGTCGTGCACAACCAAAATATCGGCCGGTTTGGGTTTTAACTTGAGCGCGGCCAGAGTTTTTTTTAAGCTTTCTCCGGAATTATTCATAAATCCGGTCGGAAAGATCAAGAAAACTTTATTTTTCTCAACTTTAGTTTCCAACCACAGCGCGGTTTTGCTTTCGGTAAAATCTTTTTCCGACCAGATGTTTCTTAATTTAGTTAAATAAAACTCGCCCGTGTTGTGGCGGGTTTTGGCATATTTTTCTCCGGGGTTGCCGAGGCCAACTATAATTTTCAAGTTTCAACGCTCAATCATCAATGAATGATCAAGTGCTTAATTCTCAAGTATTTGATCATTGAATCCTTGAAAATTCATTGATAATTGTAAATTGATCATTGGGAATTTATAAAGCTGTCTACAGCTTTATGTATTGTAGTATACTCAAACGCCTTGGGTTTGGCTACCAAGACATAGGCGGTGCTTTGGCCGAATTTCATTTTTTCCGGCGCCACCAGGCCGTTTTCCGGATTCAAGCTCAAGGTTTCTATTTTTTCCAGATCCAGATTTTTAGCCAATCCCCACATGGTTTTTATGTCGCTTAAAGTTAAATCGGTGCGGATATTTTTTTTAACGGTGCTAAAAATGTTCCAGAGTTTAGGAAAATCCCAAACCGGATTTAGGGAAACAATTTTGCCTTTAATGGCTTTTAGAACTTCCTGTTGGCGCTCCATACGGTCAAAGTCGCCGCGGCCGCTGTTTCTGGTGCGCACGAATTTTAGGGCGGTCTGGCCGTCCAAATATCTTAGTCCTTTTTCCAATCTAAAAGTTTCATAGCCGCCCGTATCGGTGGGGAAGCGAGTGTCGTTGATGCTGTTTTTAACATAGACGTTAAGGCCGCCGACGTCGTTGATGACTTTTTCCACGGTAGCCAAATCAAATAATAAAAAAGAATCTATAGTCAGGCCGGACACCTCTGTTACTTTATTTTTTATGAGTTCCAAACCCTCTTTTTCCGATTGTTTAGATCCGGCTAAATACAAGCTATTTATTTTAACCACTCCGTTTTGGGTTTTTACCGCCAAATCGCGCGGTATGGAGATCACCCTTATTTTTTTTGCAGGGCCGTTGATATGAACCACCGCGATGGTGTCGGTTAGGTCGGGCGCGATATGTTGGCCGCCGGAACGGCCCAGCACCAATATGTTTCTGGTTTCGTTAAAAGAATTTGTTTCGTTTTTGGCCGGGTTTTGGATCACGAATGATCCCGCCGCAAGGAGGCCGAAATTCATTTGCGGCAATCGGCTTTTGTCTTCGGCAAAAAAACTTTTATCAACCAGCCAGATATTGGCTAGCGCCAGAACAGCCACCAGCATTACCAGCAGATATTTTCCAAAACTATTTTCCATATCCAAATTTTAACATAGTTGCTTCACGAATCACCGCCTCACTCCTGCAAGGAGGAGCTCTTACATCCTCCCTCTTTATAATTAAGTTGAACCTCCTTGAAGTCGTTCGGCGGTGATTCGTTCCGCAATAAAAAATCCTGTTTGCTTAGCGCCGTCAAAAATGTTATTATTCACAAATCAATGATCAATTTTCTGCGGGAATCAAGCGATTTTATCTGGGAAACAATCAAAATTGTGGTTGTTTCTTTACTGATCATTCTGCCCATTCGCTATTTCATTGTTCAGCCGTTTTTTGTGCGGGGAGATTCAATGAATCCGGCTTTTAGCGACAAGGATTATTTGATTGTGGACGAACTTTCTTATCGTTTGGGCGGCCCTAGCCGCGGCGAAGTGATAGTGTTTAGGTTCCCGCAGGACCCCAGCCAGTACTACATCAAACGTATAGTCGGTTTGCCCGAAGAAACGGTGGAGGTGGCGGGCGGGCGGGTCATAATTTACAATCGCGACAACCCGGCCGGATTTGAACTTAAAGAAAGGTACTTAAACGAAGCGACGCCGGGCGAAATAAAAGTGAAGTTAGACGATAACGAATATTTTGTTTTGGGCGACAACCGCGACGCTTCTTCGGATTCGCGCCGCTGGGGGCCGCTGTCTAAACATCTTATTATTGGCCGGGCCTGGTTAAGAATCTGGCCGGTCAGCCAGGCCGGATCTTTAGAAGCGCCAATGTACTAAATGGCGTAATAATGTCCCAAGGTTACGAGGCCCGTTTCGTAAATCGGCTACGTTTAACGTAAAACTCTTAACGATACGGGCTTCGTTACCCCTTAACGCTAAACTGTTTGTAATTTTATGGCTCGTCAACTATTTTCCACCCCTACCGGTATGCACGATTTTTTGCCCAGCGATCAGCCCTATTGGGAAAAGATCAGGCGGGAAATTTTTGATATGGCCGAGTTTTACGATTTCGGCCATGTGGCCACGCCTATTTTGGAACACCAGGGCGTTTTTGAAAAAAGTTTGGGCGTGGCCAGCGATGTGGTGGAAAAGGAAATGTTCACCTTAAAAACCAAAGGCGGCGACGATTTGGCTTTGCGCCCGGAAAACACCGCGCCCGTAATGCGCGCTTATTTGGAACACGGTTGGGAAAGTTTGCCCCAGCCGGTTAAAGTTTTTTACTTGGGGCCGATGTTTAGGCATGAAAATCCGCAGGCCGGCCGTTTTAGGCAGTTTAACCAGTTCGGTTTTGAGGTGCTGGGTTCGGAAGATCCGGTTATTGACGCCGAACTTATTCTGATCGCCACCAATCTGCTTAAAGATTTCGGCGTAAAAAATTTAATCTGCGAAATCAACAGTTTGGGCGATAAGGTCTGCCGGGTCAAGTACCGCGTCGCGCTTAAGGATTATTTTAGGAACAATATAAAAAAGATGTGCCCTAACTGCCAACGCCGGTTCAAAAATAACCCGCTGCGCATTTTGGACTGCAAAGAAGAACGTTGCCGCGAGGTTATAGCCAAGGCCCCGCAGATTCTTGATTTTATCTGCGAGGATTGCCGGAGCCACTTTAAGAAATTATTGGAATTTTTAGAAGAGTTGGAAATACCTTATACTTTGAATCCGCACTTGGTGCGGGGTTTGGATTATTACGCCCGCACGGTTTTTGAAATATACGCCGAGGAAAGACGTTCGGCCCAGTCGGCTTTGATTTCGGGTGGTCGTTACGACGGCTTGGCCGAACTTTTAGGCGGCAAGAACGTGCCGGCGGCCGGTTTCGCGGGCGGTATGGAAAGAATCATCAACGAAATGAAAGAAGCCAAAGCCAAAGTTTCGGCGCGCTCGCAACCCAGGATTTTTTTGGTGCAGCTGGGGGATCTGGCCAAGAAAAAAAGTTTGAAGATTTTAGAGGAGTTTAGAAAAAATAACATTCTATTGGCTGAATCGTTGGGCAAGCATTCCATAAAAACCCAAATGAAACTGGCCGATAAGTGGGAGGTCAAACTGACTTTGATTTTCGGCCAGAAAGAGGCCCTGGACAATGAAATAATCATCCGCGACATGACCTCGGGCATGCAGGAAACCATACCTTTGACCAAACTTATCGGCGAGGTTAAAAAACGGCTCAAAAGTTAATAACGAAGGGTAGTCCTTTGTTGGGTTTGACGTTCACTGACCATCGTATATACTAATCTTAAAGATGTTCTTTAAGATCTAAAATACATTCTGTTTAGCATGAGTCAGCGATCGCTGACTCATGCTAATTATATCCATATCTTATCTCTGAAAGGAGATACGCAATGGCTGCAAGGGATAGGGTGTGTTGTGCCTACTCGTTGACAATGGCACTAGCACTGATGATGACCGGTGCAGTTTGCTCTGGTTTTGGTGTTGCGGAGTATAAACCTATACTTCCGGTTGTTCTCATCACCACTGCTTTCGTCACCCTCGCCACTGCCACTATCTTCTCCTCCAATGGTTATGGCCTTCCGTTTCCCAGAGTGCTTGGTTGTCTCTTAGCCGAAGCTGTGACTATTGGGTTGGTGTTGTATTTTTTCACCAGCCCCGCGGTTGTAGTTGGTGCCAGTGTGGCAGGTATCGTAATAGTGTTCGTGTCTCTGTACCTGCCCTGCCCGCGGTTTCTGCGACGGGTGTCGCCAATACAAAATGAAGCGGTCTAAGCAAGGCCATCCTTACACGTCCCGATGCTACTAAGCATCGTGGACGCTTTTTTATTGTCCGCAAAGGTTGTAAGATTAAAGACATAATGGACTGCATCTTTTGCAAAATTGCGGCGCATGAGGTATCATCCGACATTGTGGCCGAAGACGAGGCCGCGATGGTTTTTAAGGACATTCACCCCAAAGCCGAGACGCATTGGTTGATTGTGCCTAAAAAGCATATTCATTCGGTTTTGTCTGTTGAATCAGACGACTGGCCATTGGTAACCAGTTTGATCAAAAAAGCCGCCGAGACGGCCCGAGATCAAAACATCAACGGCTACAAACTGGTTTTTAACGTCGGGCGCGAGGGTGGGCAGATGGTGGATCATATCCATTTGCATTTGCTGGCCGGAAAGAAAATTGAGCTCCCATAGGTCCTATAGAACTAATAAGACTTATACATATGATTGAATTAAGAAAAAAAGAAAAAGAATCAACCCTTAATTTGTTAAGACGCTTCACCAAAAAAGTGAGGCAAAGCGGCGTTTTGCTTAAAGCCCGTCAGAATAAATTTCGTTTACGCGCCAAAAACAAGCGCAAGGTTAAAAACAGCGCCTTGAGGCGGGAACGGTTGCGCGCACTGCGCGCCGAGATGTCCAAATTGGGCGAGATCAAACCGGGCGAGAAAATGGATTTGTCTAAAATAAAACGCAAAAGATAACTAAACGCGACACCAATACACAAACCTATCTGCTGACAGGCAGGTACGCGCGAATGGCGCGAATAATTTAGTCGTATTATTTTGAATCCACTCAAAGAAAAAATCAATGTTGATGTTAAAGCAGCTTTGAAATCTGGTGACATTTTGGCGCGGTCGGTGTTGGGTATGTTGAAAGCGGCCATCGCCAATAAAGAAATAGAAAAAAGAAAAAAAGAAGAAGGGCTTAACGAAGCCGAAACTCAAGAAGTGATCCGTTCCGAAGTTAAAAAAAGAATGGACGCGGTTATGGCGTTCCGTTCGGCCGGCGACGAAGCCAGAGCCCAAAGCGAAGCAGGCGAAGCCGAGATTCTAAAAAAATATCTGCCGCCTTCTGCCAGCGACGAAGACATTAAAACAGCGGTGGAGAAAGCCATTGCCCAGGCCGGTTCCCGGTCTAAAAAAGATTTTGGTAAAATTATGGGCCTGTCCGTTAAAGAACTGGCCGGCCGGGCCGACGGCCATAGAGTCAAAACGATACTGGATAATATGTTAGAGTGATTCGGAAAACTCGGAAAGACTCGGAGTGTCGGATGATCTGATTATCAGAAACTCTGAAACACCGGTTAACTGAATTTTCCGAGTCTTTCTGAAAATGATTTCTTACGGGATAAATAAAAATAAAGTATTAAAAGCGGTAAACTCTGTCTTACCCAAAAACAAGACCATCCGCGAGTTTGGCCTTGTTTTTGTTTCCCCCAAGAAAATGGCGGAATTTAACTTAAAATACCGGTGGCGCAAAGGACCGACCAACGTCTTGAGTTTTGTTTATGGCGACCCCGCCCTTGAAAGAAATAAATTTCATTTGGCGCAGACAATTTCTTTCAAGGGCGGGGATGTGGTTGTTTGCCCGACAGTGGCCGCCGAGGAGGCAAAAAGATATGGTTTTACACAAAAAAACTGGATGACGCGTTTAATTGTTCATGCTATATTGCATTTAGCTGGATATGATCACAAGACTGGAAAAGACGAAAGAAAGATGGAACGACTGGAAAAGATTGTCTTGAAAAAGTTAAAGGTTAGACCGATCTAATTTTTCAAGTTTCAAGTCTCCCGCCTTCGCTAAAGCTTCGGCGGGCAGGCAATTTTCAAATCAATACTTGATAATTGAATCCTTGAGACTTCATTGATCATTGTAAATTGAGAATTGATAATTTTAATACTGTGGCCCGCGAACGCATCATCACCGCTTTAGACTTGGGTTCCCACAAAATCAGGGTGGCTACGCTTTTAATTGGCCGCGACGACGAACTTAAAGTTATCGCTTACGGAGAAAGTTGGACTCGCGGCGTCAGGCGGGGGCAGTTGATTGACGCTCGCGAAGCCGTGGTTTCCATAAAAGAGGCCGTGGCCGCCGCTTCCAGAACCGGCAACGTAAAAATTTCTAAAATAGTGGCGGGTTTGGGCGGCCCTCATTTTAAGCTGATGAACTCCAAGGGCTCCATCGCTGTTTCCCGAGCCGACGGCGAAATCTCGCCCGACGATGTTAACCGGGTTTTGGATTCGGCCCGGGCCGTATCCATTCCCTCCAACCGCGAAATAGTTCATACCATTCCCATAATCTACACCGTGGACGGAGAAGAAAAAATAAAAGATCCGGTGGGTATGCGCGGAGTGCGGCTGGAAGCCGAGGCGGTTTTAGTGTTAGGACTTTCTCCGGTATTAAGATCGGTCAGAAAAGCGGTGGCCGAAGCCGGTTTGGAACTGGAAAAGATAATCTACTCTCCTTTGGCCGTAAGCCGCGCGGTTTTAACCAAAAAACAGCGTGAGTTGGGTTCGGCGGTGGTGGATATTGGGGCACTCACCACCAGTATTTGCATTTGGGAGGAATCCGACTTAAAACACGCCGCGGTGGTGCCGGTGGGTTCCAGCAAAATCACCGACGACGTCGCCATTGGTTTAAGGATCTCGCCCGAGATTTCGGAGAAAATAAAAACAGAACATGGTTGTTGCCTGGCGGCCGGAGTTTCCCGCCGAGAGCAGGTTGTTTTAGCCGATTGGTCTAATAACGATGCGGTGGTGCCTAAATGGGAACTGGCGCGCATTGTTGAAGCCCGGGCCAGCGAGATTTTGGAAATGGTTCAGGAGGAATTTAGAAAAACAGGCCAGCCGAATTTTCTGCCGGCCGGAGTGGTTTTGGCTGGTGGTGGCGCCCGGCTGGAGGGTTTGGTTGAACTCGCCCGCAAAAAGTTCAAATTGCCGGTGGAACTGGGGCGGGTTAGGGAAGTCAAAACTGATTTTAACGAAATTTTTACGGCCGACGCGGCCACTTTAACCGGTCTGTTGCTTTACGAATACGACAGCGAGCAGAGCCGGGGAGAACAGATTCAATCTGTTTCCTCGGAAACCCTCGGCGGGTTTTGGCATAAAATCAAAGATTGGCTGGCCGACCTGGTGCCGTAAACCTCCGCTCGGCTTATATCCAGATTACTATAGAGGTCTCGCCTCTATATCTATAGTGTAATCCCTAGGAAATTTACGGGAAGGGCGGTCCTTTTTGTATTAGTTTTTAGATTGGTGTTATATTGGAATTAGTTCTTTTCCAAGGAGGAAACGCTATGGCAGTAATTATGCCAACATTGCCCGGCTACGGCGAGCTGAGCCGTACGCTTTCCGAGTCCTCGCGGCGGGAGTTCCTCAAGGCGCTCGGTACTGAGAAGTTGCAGCGGGCGATAGAACAGTCGGTCAATTAAGAATACCTTCCTATCACACTGACCATGGCTGGCATCCAGTTCGTGGTTGCATCAATGGCCGACATGGAGCGTCTCATTGTGGAGCTCTCCGCAAGTTTTTCCACAAAGTAGAAAAAGGAGGGGTGTCATGCGATTTCGGAAAAAGGAAAATGGCACGGTTCTTTTTGAAACTCCGGCCAAGGCGACTGAAGTCCGGCGGAATTTCCGCATGGGGACGTGGCAACGTGCTGTGCGAGATCGGATGGAGGCCATCGATAGGCAGCTGATGGAAGACAGTGCGAGACTGGACGAGTTCTGGATCTAGTTCCGGAGTACTCAACCCCCGAAGGGTAACCCTTCGGGGGATTTTTGTTTGGGTTGGGAACATCCCTTGCGTATTTCTTAAGGGGCGCTATAATCCATGAAATAGTTTTTAGTTATTAGTTTCTAGTTTTTAATTGACACAATGCCTCAGATCAAACCTGATGTAGAAACGTTTGCCCGCATCAAGGTGGTGGGCGTGGGCGGCTCGGGCGGATCGGCCATTCATCGGATGATGGCTTCCAGAATCCAAGGCGTGGATTTTGTGGCGGTCAACACCGACGCCCAGGCCCTGCACCATTGCCAGGCCCCGCGTAAAATACACATCGGCAAAACCACCACCCGCGGTTTGGGCGCAGGTATGAACCCCGACATCGGCCGCCAGGCGGCCGAAGAAAGCCGCGAAGAAATTGAAGAATCGTTGCGCGGTTCCGATATGGTTTTTATAACCTGCGGCATGGGCGGCGGCACCGGCACGGGCGCCTCGCCTATTGTGGCCGAAGCGGCCAAGGAATCGGGCGCTTTAACCGTGGCCGTTATCACCCGGCCGTTTTCTTTTGAGGGTTTGCAAAGAAACCGCATCGCCGAATCGGGCATAGAAGAATTAAAAGAGCGGGTGGATACCATAATCACTATTCCCAACGACCGGCTGTTGACTATAATTGACCGCAAAACTTCGCTCATAAACGCTTTTGAAATAGTGGACGATGTTTTGCGCCAGGCCGTGCAGGGCATATCGGACTTGGTGACCATGCCCGGCATAGTCAACGTGGACTTTGCCGACGTTAAAGCCATTATGAAAGACGCCGGCTCGGCTTTGATGGGCATAGGCCGCGCCACCGGTGACGACCGGGCGCAGGAAGCGGCCCGGGCGGCCATAAATTCTCCTTTGCTGGAAGTTTCCATAAACGGCGCCAAAGGCGTGCTGTTTAATGTTTCCGGCGGGTCCGATCTTTCCATGAGCGAGGTTAACGAAGCCGCGCAAATAATCACCGAATCCATTGACCGCGACGCCAAAGTCATTTTCGGCGCCGTCATAGACGATAAATTAAAGAAGGGCGAGATCAAAATCACGGTGGTAGCTACCGGCTTTAGCGCCGAAGCCCTGGCCGGGGGCAAATCTTTTATGCAGGATACCGGCGAGTTCATGAAACCTAAAGAAACCGCTTTCAAAAGAGAAAATGTTGCGGAATCGGTTATGGTAAAAACCGTAAAACCGGGTAGCCGGCCTTTTGAATCGCAGGTGCACCCTCTTAACGACGAAGAAGGCGATGACGAGTTTGAAGTTCCCGCGTTTATTAGGCGGAAGATGAAGTAAGTCACTTGGTTAGTTAAAAATGCGACACCAATACACGAATACGCACGAATGATGCGAATAAAGATATAAAAATAGCGTAAACACTAGGTTTTTGACCAATTTAACCCCACCCCCTTGACCCCGCTCTTGAGATTTCAAGGGCGGGGTTGACAGCATTTGTGGGTATGCTATACTGGAATAAGTACCTTGTAGTGGGCTGGTGTGCCTTCATTCCAGTGATGGAGCTAGAGAGTTCCCCCCCCGTCTCGTCATTTGGCTCATTCTGACAGACAAAAAGGGATTTGGGGACTGGATCGTTTGGGTCTTCTGCCGCTCTAGCGGGACACATCAAAAAATGTTGCCTAGCCCAAATTTTGGCAACAATTTTACCAGAGAGCCTTGGAAACTGGAACTTCCATGGAGCGGAGGTAGACCGCGAGACTCTCTTCTCTTTGCCCCGGCGACCTTGGTCGTCGGGGCTTTCTTTTTGCCAAAAAATGTTTTTTCTGGCCTTTTTCTGCGAAGCGGCGTTTGACGCTGTGGATAACACCCTCTTTTTTCTCTTTTGAAAGTTAAGGGTGTAAAATGGAATCAGTAGTTAGGTCTAAATAGAAAATGCGGTTCGGATTTTTTGCAATCAGTCTTGAATTTTAAGGTCCGTTTTTTTGTTTCTTAAACCCAGGGCTTTTTAATTCGGGTCGTCTGATTACAAGAGGATCGAACTTCCCCGTTGCAGAGTCTCGGTGAGGTATTTTACTGCGTAAAACACCAAAAGAAAAACCGAGCCACGCAACGGGGCTTGGCATAAAAAACAATGAAGAAGGTTTCTGCTGTGGCCGAAAAAAAGGTCGTTCCCGCCGTTTTTAAGCAAAACGGAGGTGGTAAAAAGAAATATGCCGATAAAGTTTCTTTGGTTAAAAGGTATTTTAGCCGGGCCGGCCGGCATCCTTTTGACGAAGTCAAGTGGGAAAAGCGCGATATAAAAATCTCCGGCGCGCGCGGCACCTTGGTGGATGCTAAAAATTTAGAGTTTCCCAAATTCTGGTCGCATAACGCCGCCAGCATCACCGGCGCCAAATATTTTCGCGGTTCCGGCGACAAGCGCGAGGTTTCGGTCAAGCAGATGATCACGCGCGTGGTTAAAACCATCACCGGCTGGGGCGAGGTCTCGGGCTATTTTAACACTAAAAACGAAGCCAAGATTTTTGAAGACGAACTGACGCATATTTTGCTTTACCAAAAAGCGGCCTTCAACTCGCCGGTCTGGTTTAACGTGGGCCTTAAGGAAAAGCCGCAATGCTCGGCTTGCCAGCCCCACAGGGCTTTAATCAGCACCCCAGCGGGATTTTACCCCATAGGAGAAATAGTGGAAAAAAAAATGATAGGCCTGCCCGTGTTTGACTCTCGCGGCATTACGGAGGTGGTGGCAGTTAAAAATAATGGTATTAAGACGGTTTATAAAGTTATTTTACGCAATGGCGGATTTATTGAGGTAACAGGCGATCACTTGGTCAAGGCGGTGCATAGGCGCCGGACGGAACCTGAATGGGTGCGAGCAGACAAACTTGAACAGGGTATGCGTTTACATTTACACCCCCACCAAGGTATCTCGGACAGCAGTGTATTTGGAGAAATCTTGTTTAATCAGATGAATCAGTTCCGTGTGGCTGATTCGGCAGGTTCCACACAAGTAATTACTCAAGCAATTCCAATTGTCAAGATGTCGGTTTCTTCTCAAAAAGAAACAGCCGAGGCGGCTTTGGCGGGCTGGCTGCAGGCGGACGGTTTTGTGGGGCAGTATCAAGAAGGTACGAATAAGTCGTTGACCATTGAGTTTTTGGCTGTGGCGAAAGAGGAACAAGATTGGATTGAAACGCATCTTGATGTCTTATTTCCCTCGGTTCATCGTAAGATTAGGGTGACCGCCACAGCCAAAGGGACTCCCATTACCAGGATCAGGTTATATGGAAATGTTCTGCGACCGTTTGTAGAAAAATATCAACTGCTTAATCGGAGGGAAAAAATCAGAGTTCCAGATATGCTCTGGCGCAGTTCGCCCACCACGATAGCGGCCTATCTTAAAAGTGTATTCCAAGGAGAAGGATTTATTACTATTCGCGGCCAGTCGGTCAAAATGGCTGTAGCGACCATCAGTAAAGACTGGATGGGCGATTTACAACTTCTGCTGTGCGGGTTAGGTATTTATTCCCGAATAAACCACAAAAGGGATGATAGAAAAGATAGGCAGGATACTTATGAGTTGAGTATAAATGTTGGCAGTGAAAGGCATAGGTTCGCAGAATTAGTCGGGTTCATAAGTTCCACTAAACAAAAAAAATTGTTTGATTCTCTTTTGATCGCGGACCAAAAAAGAATACCGGATTTAAGAGAGGAGGAAATTGTGGGGATAGAGAAACTTGGAGAAGAGATTGTTTATGATATTCAAACGTCCAGCGGTGAATATTTGACTAATAATATAGCGGTTCATAACTGTTTTATTTTGGCGGTAGACGACAATATGGAATCCATTATGGAGTGGATTTCCACCGAGGCCGCCATTTTTAAGGGCGGTTCGGGCGCGGGCGTTAACCTTTCGGCTTTAAGGTCTTCGCAGGAAACGCTTTCCAACGGCGGTTATTCTTCGGGGCCGGTGTCTTTTATGCGGGGCGCCGACGCGGTGGCCGGCATGATCAAATCGGGCGGCGCCACCCGGCGCGCGGCTAAAATGGTGCTGTTGAACATAGATCACCCCGACGTGATGGAATTTATCCGCTGTAAAGCCGAAGAAGAAAAAAAAGTGCGCGCCTTAATGGCTTCCGGCTACAACATGCAGAACTTGAACGATCCGGCCTGGGTTTCCATCCAGTTCCAAAATGCCAATAATTCGGTGCGGCTCTCGGACGAATTTTTGAAAGCGGTGGAGGATAACAAAGAATGGCAGACGCGGTTTATAAAAACCGGCGCGGTGGCCGAAACTTACTCTGCCCGCGAACTGATGGGTGAAATTTCCCAAGCGGCTTGGGAATGCGCCGATCCGGGCGTGCATTACAAAACAACCATAGACAGATGGCATACTTGCCCCAACACCGGGCCCATCAACGGTTGCAATCCCTGCAGCGAATATATGCATTTGGACAATTCGGCCTGCAATTTGTCGTCCATAAATTTGATTCATTTTCTAAACAGCGACGGCACTTTTAAGGTCCGTGATTTTTTGCAAGCGGTTGACGTTATGATTCTGGCCCAGGAAATAATCGTGGGGCATTCTTCGTATCCCACCGCGAAAATAGAAAAAACGGCGCATGATTTCCGCGAGCTCGGTTTGGGCTTTACCAATTTGAGCGGGTTGCTGATGGCCAAGGCCCTGGCTTACGATTCGGAACCGGCCCGGGCTTGGGCCGGAGCGATTACGGCTTTGATGTGCGGCGAGGCCTATCGGTTGTCGGCTGAAATATCTTCCAAAATGGGCGCTTACAATGGCTATGCCGTAAACAAAGAACCGCAGTTAAGAGTTATGGGCCTGCACCGCGATAAAGTCAAAGAAATAAACAATAAAGTTTTAGACGATAAAAAACTTTATAAATCAGCCGCCGATGTTTGGGACCAGGCCTTGCTTTTAGCCAAAAAACACGGCGTCAGGAATTCCCAGGTTACCGTGATCGCGCCCACCGGCACCATCGCTTTAATGATGGACTGCGCCTGCACCGGCATAGAGCCGCTTTTCGCGCCGCTGGTGTACAAGCAATTGGTGGGCGGCGGCTATATGAAGTTGGTGGCCGATACTATTCCTTTAGCGCTTAAAAAACTTAACTACTCGCCCAAACAATCCGAAGAAATAATGAAATGGATTGAGGATAAAGGCGTGGTGGAAGGCGCGCCAGGCTTAAAAGAAGAGCATCTGCCTGTTTTTGACTGCGCCGTAAAACCGGCCAATGGCACTCGGTCTATCCATTGGCAGGGGCACGTCAAAATGGTCTCGGCTGTCCAACAGTTTATTTCGGGGGCTATTTCCAAAACTTTTAACATGCCCGAAGAAACCACCGCGGCTGAAATCCAAGAGGCCTACCTGCTGGGTTGGAAACTGGGCTTAAAAGCCTTCGCGGTTTACCGCGATGGTTGCAAGGCGGCCCAACCGCTCTCCACCAAAAAATCCAAAAAAGAGGAAACCAAAGCCCAGCTGACTTTGAACATTGGCCCCCAACAAAGGAAGTTGCCGGCCATCCGCAGTTCCGAAACCCATAAATTTGCCATTGCCGGCCATGAGGGTTTTTTGACTTACAGTATTTACGAAGATAATACCTTGGCCGAGATATTCATCCGCATTGCCAAGCAAGGTTCCACTTTGGCCGGTTTGTTGGATACTTTTGCCATTTCGGTTTCTATGGCTTTGCAGCACGGCGTGCCGCTTAAAAAATTGTGCCATCAGTTTATCCACGGCCGTTACGAGCCGATGGGCTTTACCGAAAATCAAAATATTCCGGTGGCCAGCTCTATTACCGATTATATTTTTAAGTATCTGGCCTTAAGGTTTTTGGCCGGTCCGGAACTGATTGAATTTGGTTTGGACAGCGCCAATAGAATTGAAAGCCATATGCCCAAACTGGGTTTGCCGGCGGACGGCAGTTTGATTATAGAAAATCTGCCTGCCAAGGAACCGGTTCTGGCGGAAGCGAAACTGGCTGCCAAAAAATCGGACAGCGTGATTTATTCCGGCACAGTTTGCAAACTGTGCGGCGGCATGATGATTCGCACCGGCAGCTGCTTAACTTGCCGGCAGTGCGGGGAGGCGAATGGGGGATGTTGAGGTATATAGCAAAAACAAAATACCGCCTCGCTCCTGCAAGGAGGGGCTCTTCCATCCTCCCTCTTTATAGGTTAAGTTGAACCTCCTTGAAGTCGCTCGCCGGTATTTTGTTTTCTTATTTGTGTTAATAGTTGTAACTGGCAACGGTAAAGGTAAAACCACCAGCGCTTTGGGGCAGGCCTTGCGGGTGGTGGGCGAGGGCGGCAGGGCTGTAATGTACCAGTTTATAAAAGGTCCGTGGAAATCGGGTGAAGATGAATCTTCTAAACTGCTGCACCCGCATTTTGAAATTATTAAAGGCGGTTTAGGTTTTGTCGGGATACTGGGCGATTCATACCCCAAAAGCGCGCATATTAAAAAAGCCGAAGAGACTTGGGTCAAAGCCCAAGAAGCGATTGAGTCCAAAAAATATCAACTAGTGGTTTTAGACGAAATCAACGTAGCTATAAAATTGGGTTTGCTTAAAATAAGCCCCGTGTTTTCTTTTTTGAAAAAACATAAAGGAATTGTTAATATTATGGTTAC
>JACQLN010000033.1 GCA_016204035.1 Parcubacteria group bacterium
GGTGGAGCAAGCGCTTAAACTCGGCGACGGTTTGATGATTGTCCAACACCAGGTGTTGGACAAAAAGCCGGCCGATGAATTATTTTCCGAGTCTTTGTCGTGCGCTTATTGCGGCTTGAATTTTCCCGCCATTGAACCCAGGTCTTTTTCGTTCAACAGCCCGCATGGCGCTTGCGCCCATTGCACCGGTTTGGGCCACACTTTAGAAATAGACCCCGATCTTGTTTTCCCAAATAAAAATTTAACTCTAGCCGAAGGAGCCATCCGACCTTGGTCGGCGGCTTCCCATCGCGTCGGTTACCAAGGTTGGTATTGGAGCATTATAGATGAATTATCCAAAAGTCTTGATTTCTCGGTAGACATACCCGTTAAAGATCTTCCGGATTATGTGATTGATGTGATTTTGTACGGTGCCAATTCGTCTAAACTAAAAACTAAAAACTTAGAACTGGAAACTGACTTTGAAGGCGTGATTCCCAATTTACTGCGCCGTTACAAGGGCACCGAATCGGATTTTACCCGCGCCGAGATTGAACGCTATATGGTGGAAGAAATTTGCCCGGCTTGCCGCGGAGCCCGGCTGAAGCCGGAAATTTTAGCCGTTAAATTTTTAACCAAAAATATCAGCGCCGTGGCCGGTATGTCCATAAAGGCCAGCCAGGATTTTTTTAACGGAATCAAAAAGAACGATCTAAGCCCGTCCGATCAAAAAATCGTCTCGCCGATAATTAAAGAAGTCTTGAACCGCTTGGAATTTTTACTGGACGTGGGTTTGGATTACCTGACTTTATCCAGATCGTCGGCCACGCTGTCCGGCGGCGAAGCCCAGCGCATCCGTTTGGCCACCCAAATCGGTTCGGGTTTAACGGGCGTTTTGTATATTTTAGACGAGCCCTCTATTGGTTTGCATACCCGCGACCAGGCTCGCTTGATAAAAACCTTAAAACACCTGCGCGACCTTGGTAATTCGGTGATCGTGGTGGAGCACGACGAACAAACCATCGCGAACGCCGATTGGGTGGTGGACGTGGGGCCGGGCGCCGGCAAACACGGCGGCCGAATAACTTTTGAGGGGACACCCGCTCAACTAAAAAAGTCCGATACCATCACCGGACAATATTTGTCGGGCAGAAAATCTGTTAAATTTCCAATTTCCAATTTCCAATTTCTAAATAAATCCAAAACAAATTCTAAATCCCAAACCCTAAACCCTAGTGGCTGTTTAATTATAAAAGGCGCGGCAGAAAATAATCTTAAAAACATAACGATAAAAATTCCGTTGGGTCTGTTTGTGGCGGTGACCGGAGTTTCGGGTTCAGGCAAATCCAGTTTGGTTAACGATATTCTGGCCAAGTTTTTGCTTCAAAAGTTTTACGATGCCAAAGACGCGCCCGGTAAATTCACCGAAATTGTCGGTTGGGAGAATTTAGACAAAGTGGTGGTGGTGGATCAAAGCCCCATCGGCCGGACGCCCCGTTCCAACCCGGCCACCTACACCGGCGCTTTCGGCCCGATGCGCGATCTTTTTGCCGCCACGCGCGAAGCTAAAGTGCGCGGGTTTGAGCCCGGCCGGTTTAGTTTTAACGTTAAAGGCGGGCGGTGCGAAGAATGCGAAGGTCAGGGTGTTAAAAAAATAGAGATGCATTTTTTGCCCGACGTTTATGTGGAATGCGAGGAATGCCACGGCACGCGCTATAACAGAGAGGCCTTGGAAATTGAATACAAAGGCAAAAACATCGCCCAGGTTTTGAAAATGCCGGTGGAAGAGGCCGTTGATTTTTTCAAAAACATTCCGGCGTTAAAACAAAAACTGGGCACACTGCAGGAAGTCGGTTTGGGTTATATGGAATTAGGCCAGGCGGCTACGACTTTATCGGGTGGGGAAGCGCAGAGAATCAAATTAGCCACAGAATTATCGCGCCGCGATACCGGAAAAACTTTGTATATTCTGGATGAACCCACCACTGGGCTCCATTTTGATGATATTAAAAAACTTTTGAACGTGTTGCATCTCTTGGTGGCCAAGGGCAATACGGTTTTGGTGATAGAGCATAATTTAGATGTTGTCCGCACCGCCGATTGGATTATTGATCTTGGCCCCGAGGGTGGGGACAAAGGCGGAGAGATTATAGCCGTGGGCACGTCCTCGGATATTTCCAAATCAAAATCAAGCCATACTGGCAGATTTTTGTTTAAATAAATCGGAATCTTATTCACGATCGTATTTAAGTATGACATTTGACATATAAAAATATATTTATTATGATTATGATGTTGAATAGTTCGTTTTTATTCAAATAAACCCTTCTCATAGGAGAAACAAGCCATGAAGTTCGGATTTTTCTGCTTTGATAACGCCGGCGGCGATGCCATGAGTATTTTGGCGGATGCCGCTTACCGGGCCGGCCACGAGGCCATGCTATTTCCAAAACAAACACGCGGGCTAGCCCAGAGAAGCGAGAGCGATTTGGCCGGTTTGGATGCCATGGTTACCGGTCTATCCAGTTTTGAGACAGATCAAGAACTGGCTTTCGCCGAGATCTGCGTCGGACGTGGCATCCCGTGGTATGTGTTTGAGGATGTGCCCGGCGCCTGCCTTCGGCCTAAGGCCAAGGAGTGGGCGAACCGAGCCAAGTTGGTTTTTCTGGCCTTGCCTTCCGGAGCCGATGCTGCCAGAGAGTTCGGCTACCCCGGGTCGGTCTACCTTGGTCCGCCGCCCCAGTGGTGGTTGGAATACGAGAGGTTGATGCAGGTCAGAGCCGACGATGATCGGAGCATGATACAGAAGCATGCTTCCGGTGGGCAGCTGTTGGTTCCACTAGGTCCGAACGACAAAGTGGTCGGCCTCATCGGCGGTAAAGATCCAGAAGAAAACAATCGCGTGATCAAGATCGTTACAACAGCTATTGCCAGTATGGAAAACATCGTGCTGGCTTTCAGCCAACATCCCGGCGAAAAGCCTAATCCCGACAAACCCGAAGAGGTGAAACGTTTTAGGCGGCTTTTTGAGGAACGCCGCCGGATGCTGGCGCAGATTACCTGGGCTAACACCAGCCAGTGGAGCGGTTCCCAAGTTGCCGGCGCGGTCGATGTGATGGTTTACGCCAGCGGCACCAACATTTCCATCGCTGGCGCCTACGCTCGCGTGCCGGGCATCTATTTGGATGACGAACCGGTGCGCAAACGTCTGTGCGTCCAGTCGGGCCAGGGAAAATGGTTTGTGACCGAGCTGGGCGGCGCGTGTAGGGTTTTTGGCTGGAACGATTTGAGCTGGACCTTGGAAGTGCTTTTTATGGATCAAAAAGCACGGCAAGCTCTTTATCATCAGCAGGAACAGGCCTTTCCTCTGCCCGAGGACTGGCACACCGAAACCAAAATCATCCGGTTTTTGGAGCAAATGGCCTAAGCTAAGCTTAGGCCAAAAGTGGATAAAGTTGTTTGCTTTGCCACAATATGTATAATTAGATTAGTTCTCTAAAATTCAGCTGGGGTTTCCGGCGCCGGTTCCCACTAAACCCTTAAAACCTTTGGTTCTGGCAGGTGATAAGGGTTTGCCGGCGGCGAATAACCAGCTGAAGGGTTGGGGTTCTCTTTTCTCCTGCTCCAACCCAAAAGGCCAGGAAGGTCTCGAAAATGAGTGCTCTCGAACCCCATCGAACCTCCTCGATAGGTGAACAAGAGCATTCCTCATCGAGCCTTCCTGGCCCTTTTTATTTTATAATGAAACTTGACACGGCAAAAACGGATTGTTAACATTATCAATCTAATAGTAAGAGTGATAAAAGCGCGACACCAATACGCGAATGCACTCGAATGACACAAATTAAGATTCGTAAATTCGTGTCTATTCGTAATTAGTGTCGGTGGTAATATGACCAAAATCAAACCTCTAGCCGACAGGGTTTTAATAGAGCCTATGTCTAAAGAAGAAAAAACCAAGTCGGGCATATATTTGCCGGATACGATGGATAAAGAACGGCCGGAACAGGGCAAAGTGTTGGCGGTGGGGCCGGGCAAATACGACGACGGTAAACTTATCAAGCCCTCGGTCAAAAAAGGCGATGTGGTTTTGTTTACCAAATACGGGCCCAACGAAATCAAGGTTGGAGGCAAGGAATATTTGATAGCGCGCGAGGACGACATTCTCGCGGTACTGGAATAGCGACGCCAATACGCGAATGCACCCGAATGACGCGAATGGATTATTCGTAAATTAGCGTGTCATTCGTAATTAGTGTCGCTGGTTTACAAATATGGCAAAGCAAATACTTTTTAACGAAAGCGCCCGCACGGCGATGCGGCGGGGCATAGACAAATTGGCCGAGGCCGTAAAAATGACTTTGGGCCCGCGCGGCCGGGCGGTGATTATAGAAAAAAGCTACGGCGCGCCGCAGGTTACTTTTGACGGCGTAACCGTGGCTAAAGAAATAGAGCTCCAAGACAAATATGAAAACTTGGGGGCGGAGTTTATTAAACAGGCCGCCGATAAAACCAACACCAACGTGGGCGACGGCACTACCACCGCGGTGGTTTTGGCCCAGGCCATGATCAAAGCCGGCGAAGAATCCATTCGCAAGGGCGGTTTTAACGTTATCCAACTGGCCGGCGAGCTTAAAGAAGCCAGCGAAGCCGTCATAAAAAATCTGGAAACCCAGCGCGAACTTTTAAGCGATTCTAAAAAAATCCAGGAGGTGGCCACACTCTCGGCTAAAGACGGAACCATCGGCAAATTAATAGCCGAAGTGGTGGACGAAGTGGGCAAGGACGGCGTAATTTCGGTGGAAGATTCCAACACCATCGGCAGTTCGCACGAAATTGTGGAAGGCCTGCAATTTGACCGCGGCTATATTTCGCAATATATGGTTACCAACGCCGAAAGAATGGAATCGGTTTACGAAAATCCTTTGATTTTGATCACC
Organism: Parcubacteria group bacterium; assembly: GCA_016204035.1. GTDB lineage: Bacteria > Patescibacteriota > Minisyncoccia > JACQLN01 > JACQLN01 > JACQLN01. The sequence continues at coordinate 4,920 of JACQLN010000033.1, forward strand.
GACAAAAAACTTTCGGCTCTAAACGAAGTTTTGCCTTTGTTGGAAAAACTGGCTAAATCCGGCAAAAAGAATTTAGTTATAATCGCCGACGATGTGGAAGGAGAATCTTTGGCCACGCTGGTGGTTAACAAGATCCGCGGCACTTTTAACGCTTTAGCCATAAAAGCGCCGGGTTTTGGCGACAGACGCAAAGAGATGTTGGAAGACATTGCTATTTTGACGGGCGGGGAAGTGGTTAGCGAAGAAAAAGGCTTAAAGCTGGATGCGGTTGACGTAGACGTGCTGGGCGAAGCCCGGCGGGTAATTTCCACCAAAGAAAATACCACCATCATTGGCGGCTCCGGCAATAAATCAGCCATTGAAAAAAGAATCAAGCAGATCAAGGCCCAAATAGCCGAAAGCACTTCGGAGTTTGACAAGGAAAAATTGGAGGAGCGGTTAGGCAAGCTTTCCGGCGGTGTGGCCATAATCAAAGTCGGCGCGCCCACCGAATCGGCTCAAAAAGAACTTAAACAAAGAGTGGAAGACGCGGTGGCGGCTACCAAAGCGGCTATGGAGGAAGGTATCGTGCCCGGCGGCGGCATGGCTTTGTTTAATATCATCTTAAAAAAAGAAGGTGTTAATAAAAATGTATCGCCGGTGGCTTTAGCCGCGGCCAAGATAATGCAGAAGGCCTTGCGGGCTCCGGTTGAGGCTATAATTGAAAACAGCGGCGAGTCGGCGGATGAAAAAGTGGCCGAGCTTATAGCAGTAAAATCCAAACCCAGTTCCAGTTGGATCGGTTTTAACGCCTTAACCAATACCATCGGCAACTTAAAAGATTACGGCATTGTGGATCCGCTAAAAGTTACCAAAACAGCTTTCATAAACGCGATATCGGTGGCGGCCAATTACTTAACCGTAGGCGCGGCGGTAACCGATATTCCCGAAAAGAAAGAAACCCCGGCTATGCCGCCGGGAGGGATGGAGGATTACTAAAACAATTTTTAATTTACAAATGCCAATTTACAATCAAAATCCAATTCATAATTTTCAAAACAGGTTTGGTAATTGAATCATTGTAGATTTAATGTAAATTGTAAATTGAGAATTGATAATTAAATTGGTATAATCAAGTTATGACTCTAACATCTTGGATTCTAATTGGCGCCGCCGGTCTAATTGTTCTCTGGATCATCTACGCTTTCAACCGTTTAGTAACTTTGCGTGCCCGCATAGACGAGGCCTTTTCCGACATTGAAGTCCAGTTAAAACGCAGGTACGATTTGATTCCCAACGTGGTGGAAACCGTGAAGGGTTATATGGGGCATGAACGCTCGGTGTTTGAAAATGTTACTCAAGCTCGTTCAGCGGCCATGGGCGCGCATGACCCCAACGAAAAAGCCGCCAAAGAAAACGCGCTTACGAACACTCTAAAAACTTTATTTGCCGTATCCGAAAATTACCCCGAGCTTAAAGCCAACGCCAATTTTTTAGATCTACAGCGCGAACTGGCCGATACCGAAAACAAAATCCAGTCGGCCCGCCGGTTTTACAACGGCAACGTGCGCGATTTTAACATCACTGTTGATTCTTTTCCCTCCAATCTGATCGCCGGCATGTTTAGTTTCAAAAAACGCGAGTTTTTTGATCTGGACGATTCTTCGCCAGCCCAAGAACCGGTAAAAGTTAGCTTTTAGATCGCAGTTTCTAGTTTATAGGATTTAGAAAACAGCCCCAAGTAAAATTTAAGGGGTTGTTTTTTTACTTGATTTTATTTGACTGGCCGATGTGATTACTCTATAATCATTCTTAGTTCTTTTCAAAGTTAGTCAGATTTGTGCGATAGAAAATTCACAATTCATCCCCAAAACTCCTCAAGAAAGGAGCTTGTTAATGTCGCAAGTGCCAGTTTCCGATGAAAAACTTAGGTACTATAGCGATGGCTTGATTACTGAATCAAAAGCAGGTGATTTGGAAGCCGTAAGGGAATTGATCGGAAATGGAGCAAGTGTAAATTATAGTACGCTATCTGGGACGACTGCCTTGATGCATGCTGCTGACAACGGCCATACGGAGATAGCCAGAATTATTTTGGGTAAAAGCCCGGATGTAAACGCGGCTGATAAAAACGGCGCGACGGCTCTGATAGGCGCTTCTTCAAACGGTCATCTGGAAATCGTAAAACTTTTGGTGGAAAATGGCGCCAGCGTAAATATAAGAGGGAAAACTCCTGATCAAGACGCTTTAATGGTCGCATCCGATTACGGCCGTACGGAAGTCGTAAGGTTTTTATTAGATAACGGGGCTGATCCAAATTCGCATGATAGCGATGGCTATTCAGTTTTAATGGCAGCTTCAGCGCATAATCATCTTGAAACAGTAAAAGTTCTTCTTGATAGAGGCGCAAATATTGATGCTGTAGATGATGTATATGGATCTACGGCATTGATGCGTGCGTTTGCAACCCATTCCAACGATGTTAGCGCTGAACTCGTTAATAGGGGAGCTGATTCTGATACTATAATAAATAAATATGGCAAGACTGCTACGGATATAATGATTGATAAACTTTCCGAACCAGATCCTGGTGAGCCAACAAAAGATCAGCAATCAACAATACCAGCTTCTCAAAGAAGCGCGGAAAGCGATACACTCAGAGAAGAATTGAATCTTCACATGAGCGATGGCCAAAAAGCTTTTGAACGCCATGATTGGAAGACATCCGAGATAGAATTCACAACTGTCGCAAGTATATTGGTAAAATTGCGTAAAATTCATCCGGATATTGAAAGGTTTCGCGATTATTATTGCATGGCTAATGGGAATGCGGCATGTTCCAGGCTAAACCTATTGATCGAATCCAACTCTTTACCCTGTTATTGGAGTAAGGGTAGTGTATTTGCCATCGTAAGTAGTTTGTTGAATGTATACGAAGTCAATCCTCAAGAGGAGTACATGCTTGGACTGTTCGGAAAACTTGTTGATTTCTGTCTCAATAGCGGGCGTTCGGTTGGATTTTCCGTGCCCCGCTCTATGCCGAGTCCGGACGAATGGGAAAATCACTGCAAACTGGGATTTAGGGCAATCAATCATCAAAGCTGGAGTGAGGCCATATATCATTATCAAGAAGCAATTCGTATTGATGGCGGTGCCAACAGTTCTCTATTTACGGAACTGGGCTTAGCTTTGTATTCAGCCGGTAGGCAGTCTGAAGGTGTAGGAGCCTTCAAAAAAGGCGGCCTTACCATGTCGCGGGCAAGTCTGTCTGTTGATGAAAAAACATTAATGTCGGCGAATAAAACACTTTCTGTTTCTACAAAAAACGCTCAAACTCAAGAAGATAAAGACAGAATAGTAGGACTAAAGATAATGGCCTTTGCCATTATAGCTGTGATCCTTATTTACTATCTGGCCTGTTGAATTTGTCAAGTGTAAGCTATTTTGTGGAAGTTTCATCGCAGTTAATCGTGGAACCTCACTCCAAACACTTCAAAAGGAGAAAGAAGAGATGTCTGCGAGCATAATTGGCCGTGTTACATCTGGTAAGGGCAAGTCCTACGACGTGAAGTGGGACAAAGGCAATGGGGATGTCTACGTCTCCTATGCCGGATGGACCCACGTTGGTGAAGCGTCATCAGCTGGCGATGCCATGGACATCGCCGAGGCGTGGTTGCACGACAAGTAGCAAGAAGCAATCTATATGAAGGTCGAGCAATCGGCCTTCTTTTTTTAATATTTTAGTATATACTTTCTTTGTATGAATATCTATAACCAAAAGGATGCAAATGTACGCAAAACTTGGCTGTTGATGGCTGTGTTTTTTGGTGTTGTTATTGGTATTGGCTGGGTGTTCAGCCAAATTTACGGTAATCCAAGCATTCTTTATTTCGCCGTCATCTTTAGCGTCGTTATGAACTTTGCCAGCTACTGGTATTCCGACAAAATCGTTTTGATGTTGCATAAAGCCCAACCGGTGGAATTAAAATCTAACCCGGAGCTTTATCGCGTTTTGGAAAACTTAACTATCGCCGCGGGTTTGCCGATGCCTAGGTTTTTTATCATCAACGATCCCGCGCCCAACGCTTTTGCCACCGGTCGCAACCCCCAACACGCCGTGGTAGCCGTTACTTCGGGTTTGTTGGAAAAACTGGATAGATCGGAAATTGAAGGCGTGTTGGCGCATGAACTTTCGCATATTGGCAACCGTGATATGCTGGTTTCCACCGTGGCGGTGGTGCTGGTGGGTTTTGTTTCCATTATCGCCGATATGTTTATGCGGTCGCTTTGGCTGGGCGGGCGGAATGATGAACGGCGGGGGAGCGGACCGATAATTTTAATTGGCATAGCGCTTTCCATTCTGGCGCCGATTTTCGCTTCGCTGATCCATTTGGCTATTTCGCGCAGGCGCGAGTTTTTGGCCGACGCGTCGGCGGTGTTGTTGACGCGCTATCCCGAGGGTTTAGTATCCGCTCTAAAAAAAATCTCGGCTTACGGCCGGCCCATCGGCACCGCCACCAACGCCACCGCGCATTTGTTTTTTGAAAATCCGTTTGGCGCCGATGCTGATGGCGATGGTATTCCGGATCATAAGCAAAAGACACCTTGGTTGGTTAGAATCTTTTCAACTCATCCCCCTATAGGAGAAAGAATTAAAGCTTTGCAGGGGTTAAAGGTTTAGTAGTATACCGAATATACGATCGTATATTCGGTATACGTTCTGGTTTAGCAGGAAGGATCAAAAAAGAAAAAAATAATATTACATGGTAGTCTAATTATACGGAGAGGTCGCATAGAGGCCTAGTGCGCTTGCTTGGAAAGCAAGTATGCCCGTAAGGGTATCGCGAGTTCGAATCTCGCCCTCTCCGCCAGATGTCCAAGTTTGAACCCAAGTAAAATAAGGATATCTCGGACAAAAGTGCCAGTAAAATTATGAGAACTAAATCGTCAAACAAAAGCCTACACAAAGCAGTTGTTGCTAAAAATGACGAATTTTATACGCAACTTGCCGATATCGAAAAAGAGCTGAAGCACTTCAAAAGTCAATTTCGTGACAAGATCGTGTACTGTAACTGCGATGATCCGTTCGAGAGCAACTTTTTCAAATATTTTACCGCCAATTTCAAAGCGCTCGGATTGAAAAAGCTCATGGCCACCAGTTACAAACCGTCTCCTGTAGCCAACACGCAACTTGGTTTGTTTGGCGACGATAAGACGTTAGGTGCGCCAAAGGGTCGTCCGAAAATAAATGCTAACAAATTCATCATCAACGAAGTTGACGATATAGATGGCGATGGTGCATTTGACTTACGTGATATTGCAGAGCAACTTAGAGCAAACAAAAATAACGAGTGGGCACCCTTGGACGGTGAGGGAGATTTTAGAAGTCCAGAGAGTATAGAGTTGCTCAAACAGGCTGACATCGTGGTGACAAATCCACCGTTCTCACTATTCCGTGAATATGTTGCGCAGCTTATGGAGCACCGAAAAAAGTTTTTAATTATTGGCAACGATAACGCCATTAAATACAAAGGCATTTTTGAATTCATAAAAGTTAATAAAATCTGGCTTGGCTATGGAAAGGTTAAAGAATTTCGTAAGCCAGATGGCTCGATCCAAACATTTGGAAATGTTGGTTGGTTTACAAATCTTGATGTTGAAAAAAGGCACCAGAAACTGACTTTATATAAAAATTATAATTCGAAAGAATATCCAAAATACGATAATTTTGAAGCGATTGAAGTTTCAAGGGTTGCAGAAATTCCGAAAGACTATACTGGCAATATGGGCGTTCCGATTACTTTCTTGGAAAAGCACGACCCCGAGCAATTTGAAATTGTTGATATGTTAAATAGATATACCTTGCTTGATACACAAAAGACAAATGAAGACGTGCGAGCAAAACATTCTCATACTTGTAATATAAACGGCAAAGCTGTTTACTCAAGAATCGTGATTAAAAATAAGAGTATAGAAAAATAACATGAAAATTGAGTTACAAAAAATTCCTGTCCGAAAAGTAGTGAATGGCTACAAAGATAGTGCTGAGGAGGGTGTTGTTGCATACGATGGCAAGCTTGATATTCGTCCAAAATACCAGCGAGAGTTCGTCTACAAGCCAGAACAGCGCAATCAGGTCATCAGAACCGTTATGCGTGGCTACCCTGATCGAGATGCGTACTTCCCACTTAATACAATGTATTGGCTCAAAACGAACGAAAATCATTTCGAAGTGATTGATGGTCAACAGCGTACACTCTCAATTTGCCAATATATAAATGGCGATTTTAGCATCGACGAAAAATATTTTCATAGCTTGACGGAGACTGAGCGTGAATACATTTTGGATTATCCGCTTCAGGTGTACATCTGTGAGGGAAGCGACAAGGAACGACTTGAGTGGTTTGAAATCATTAATACAGCAGGAGAAATCTTGACGCCACAGGAATTGCGCAATGCGAATTACACCGGAGAATGGCTCACGGACGCGAAGCGCTGGTTTTCTAAAAGTGGCGCACCAGCCTATCATATCGGAGAGCATTATGTGAAAGGCTCGCCAATACGCCAAGAGTTTCTGGAAACGGCCTTAAATTGGGTTTCTGTGCGTGATTTTGGTGAAGAAAAGCCGGCAGAATATATGTCGAAGCACCAGCACAATACAAACGCGAACGAGCTGTGGGAATATTTTCAGAACGTGATTGAGTGGGTGCAGAAGACATTTACAACGTATCGAAAAGATATGAAGGGGGTAGAATGGGGGCTTTTGTACAACGAGTATAAAGATACCAAGTATGACCCAGAAGATATTGAAAAGGAGACCTTGATGTTGATTGATGATAACGAAGTGCAAAGTCTGAAAGGGATTTACCCATACATCCTTACGCGTAATGAAAAATATCTCAATTTGCGTGACTTTGATGATAAAACTAAGCGAAAAGCATACGAGCAGCAGAAGGGTGTGTGCCCATTCTGCAAAAAAGAAAAACGCGAGAAAATAAAATGGGAATTTGAAGAAATGGAAGCCGATCATATCAAACCTTGGCATGAGGGCGGGAAAACGATTTCCGAAAATTGCCAAATGTTGTGTAAGGAACACAACCGAACTAAGTCTGGAAAATAAATCAACAAAAAGAACGAGTTGCGGTCTCGCTCTTTTTGTATCTATTTACTCCTTCTGTTGTACGGCGACTGATTTGGCGGTTTAAGACTTAGGCCAAGTTTACCGGCCTCCGCCCTAATCGCGTCTTCAGTTCTGCCAAGCTTGAATCCAGCTACTCGTGTCGGTGTATTTTGACGGATCATCTGTTTTAATTGAGACACGTCTTTTGGTTGCCACGGTTTGCCGGTATTACGAGTGTAATAAGGCATGTTGTGAAGATGTTATAACCCTTATTTATTAATGGGACTAGGTCTGTTACAATGTAAGTGCGTAGAACAGATTTAGTTGGAATGCCCCAAAGGGCGAAAAAGACATTCTGGATTTCAGAGGAGTGGTAATTGCCGCAAACAGTTGCTACTCCTCTATTCATTTTAGGCCCCAGATACACGATTGTCAAATTTTCTTACCACACTTGTAAGATTTTCAAACATAGTGTAGTCTATAGGTATACGGGGTCGTCCGTTTGGTCGGCGGACATATTAAAAGAAAGGTCAATTTTATGGCTACTATTACACAAAAAGAACTCGGTGAGCGCATAAAGGCTCTTCGTGAAGATTTTGGCTATTCACAAGAGGAGTTGGCTAAATCATTAAGGATTGGTCGCCCAGCTATCTCTCAAATTGAGGCTGGTTCGCGAGATATAAATAGTACTGAACTGGCGGAAATCGCTAAGGTTTTTGACATTTCGATTGATACATTACTTGATGCAGAGATAAATCTCAAAGAATACAAGCAGGATCAGAATGAATTAAAAAAGAAGTCAAAAAAACAGGATATTCGTATTTCAGTGCCGAATGTCAACAAAGACAAATTTAAAAATGTTCTTTTGTATATTCTTGAGAAATGTGGCGCCAAGCCGAATGTAGGAGAAACGGTACTATACAAGCTCCTCTATTTTGCAGATTTTAACTTTTTTGAACTCTACGAGGAGCTTTTTACTGGTGCGACTTATCGAAAAATCCAGTACGGTCCCGCACCACAAGAATTTACTGAAATAGTTAATGAGATGATTAAAAAGGGTGAAATTAAGAGAGACTCTAATAATTATTACGGCAAACCACAGAAGCGATATTTGCCATTAGTAAAATCTGATCTCACGAAACTTAAGGCGACCGAGAAAGAAGTGCTTGATAAAGTTATTGAGCAATTTTCTGATTATAACGCCACGGAAATTAGCGACCGTTCACATGAGGACACTCCTTGGAAAGTAACTCCCGATAAAGAGATTATTAATTACGATTTGGTTTTTTATCGAACACCATCCTATTCCGTGAGGACATATTCTGAAGAATAGCATGGAGAATACCAGAATAACCGCATGGAATACAGTCAACTTGATGAATTTGGGAAAGAATTTAAAAGACTTCTCAAAAAATACCGTACTCTCGATGAGGATTTTGATCTCTTCAAGGAACGAATCCTTTCATATCGAGAAAACGGTAATGGTAAGTTCTTGTTTTGGCGTCCTCCGGGCATCGTACGAATAAGCAATCTTGGTGTTGAGACGGAGTTATATAAAGTCAAACACTTTACTTGTAAGGCCTTGAAAGGCAAGGGTTCTCGAAGTGGGATACGAATTGTATATGCGTATTTCCCTGATCGGGATAAGGTGGAGTTTGTTGAAATTTATTATAAAGAGCAAGATGATACAGATTGCGACCGTTCTAGAATTAAGCATTATTATAAGTGATGTTTGAGTATTTTTCAGTTCTTGATCCCTAGACCGAATAATCCACCACATTTCGCCCTTTATCCGACTTCGGCTTAGGCACCTCAAACCATTCAGAGTGAACTTTAAACATAGCCCTCAATTCCTTTATACTTTTATCAATATCCACGAATTTGAGCCACTTTTTCGGTTCAAACTTCGGGACATCGTCCCCGCCAATTTTCGGAATTAGGATTTTAAGCGAAAAGGAAAAGGATTTATCAATGAAGGGCAAAAGAATTTTTTTATCTTAATTTTTTCCAAGAAGTGGCTTAACGCGCTTCTTGACGTGTTAGGTTGATTATGCTAGGATAACTGGCGATCTGAACATGGCGTTCAGAAGCAATCAAACTGTTCCTTGGGAAAAAGGGAGATAAACCATGACGGGTGTTAAGATTAGCGACGAGTTTTTTAGAAAATTACAGGTGGCTTGGCTGGAATGGAATCAGGAGGGTTCCAGAATTTCTACAATCATAGAAATGATTCGGCAGGAATTCGGTATTGAGCAGCGTCTGGGATGGGAGCGTCTGGTGCTTTACGGGCGGCTTAAGGATGACGATATGCACGAACATGTTGTGGGCTGGCTTGTCGCCATCGCGCCCGGAATCGTTATTCTAGACACCGATAATACCGACCATCTGAAGCCGCTTTCGGGGCTATTGGAGCGTTCCAGGCCGCATCATAACCAACTCTTTTCTCTTTGCCCTTTCTCGCCCCGGTGCTTTTCCGCCCATCTTTATATTTGGCCGTCAACATTTCCCAGGCACCGACGATACGAAGTTTGTCCCGTGTGGATTGACTGGCAGATCGGCGCCGGGCAGGGTGAGATGTACATGACTTTGGGCATTGATCCGGGTCGATGGAATGTGTTGCAGCCGTGGCTGGACAAGTGGTTGCCGAGACCGTGATGAACAAAGGGTTTGTGTGGATTTTCACACAGGCCCTCTTTTATTTCTGTTATAATATATTTATGTCCGAAGCCATAGAAAAATACAGGGGATTAGGGGAAGTTAAAGGGGCCGAAAATCTGTCTGATATTTTTGGAGGTGAAAATCCTAAAGAATTAACTCCCGAAAAAATCGCCCAGGTTTGGGAGGGTTTAAGCGATTTGGAAAAAAAGTTTATAACCTGCGATCCAAACCAGTTTGAATCTATAATTTCAGAATACGAATCGGCTCACGGCCTCCGCAAAGCCACTATCATAAAGGCCCTTAGAAAACTGGTACTCGAAGGCGATCCGCGCGCTTCGGCCATAACCGGCGAGATGAACGAAGCCGCCGGCTAAAGTCAGGTTATTTTACAACTCATAATAAATAGTTTATAGTCAGTAAAGATAGTCCAGCTCTTTGAAAAGGGGATCAGTCGTGGCTAAATCTAAAAGAGGCAAGCACACGTCTGTGCGAGGGGTTTTTCAACGTTCGGTGGAGTGGCTGGAGGGTTTGGAAGGCGTAAGGAAAGTTATATTGGGATCCCACAAACCCTGCCATCACAGTCTGGCTGCGGGTGTGTTGGTTTTTACTCAAAACATCAAAGCCGGAATCAAAATTAGGGGCTATACCGACGTAGGCGTCATGGATATTTTTCTTATTCTGGAGTCGCCAGGTTGCCGCGAACCAATCAAACAAACAATAGGGAGAAAGTTTCCCACAACGTGAAGGAGGCGTTAAATGGATAAAATAAAGCCGGGCGTGTATCGCCATTACAAGGGAAGGGAATACGATGTCTATGGGGAAGTCACATCGTCTAGTAATAGAGATGCTGCCTCGACTTTTATTATCATCTACCGTCCCAGATATGGCGACAAGAAATTAACCAGTCGCCCTAAAGACGAGTTCTTGGAAAAAATTCTTGTGGACGACGCGACTGTGCCCA
>JACQLN010000036.1 GCA_016204035.1 Parcubacteria group bacterium
ATGAACTTTCGCCTATAGAAATTCTTTTAGTTAAAAAAGACCTATCCCAATTTTTTCAAGAAGTTTCGGCGCTGGAGAATGTTCAACAAGATCTTAACCAATCGCTGGACGATTTGGCGGTTTTAAGAGCTCAACTACAGAAAGAAAAAGAAGAGTTGGAAGAAAAAAGAGAAGAGTTGTTATCTTTAAGAGCCTTGGCGCAGATTCAAAAACAGAATGTTGATTCCCAAAAAAGCCAAAAAAATAAAATTTTGAAAGAAACACAGGGCTTGGAAGCCAATTATCAAAAATTGATCCAGACCAAACAGCGGGACATTGCCGCTATTAGAAATCAAATACAGTATTTGGGTAAAACCGGTGTTAGCGCCGAGGATGCCGTTAAGTATGCTTCTTTAGCCGCTCAGAAAACCGGTATCCGCACCGCTTTCTTATTAGGTCTTCTAGAAGTGGAAACCGGTCGCCGGTACGAAGAGGGTATAATAACGGCCGGCAACCATACCGGCAGCGGCAACTGGAGAGTGGATTTGTATCAATGCTATATAAATTTAGGCAAACCGTCTTCGGCCGAAAAACAAAAAAACGCTTTTATGCAAATAACCTCAAAATTGGGTTATGATCCGGAAACCAGACCCGTTTCCAGAAAACCCAATTACGGCTGCGGCGGGGCTATGGGCCCGGCCCAATTTTTGCCTTCCACCTGGCTTTTATTTGAAGACAAAGTGGCCGACTTGACCGGCCACAACCCGCCCGATCCTTGGCGGGTTGAGGACGCTTTTACCGCCTCGGCCTTATATTTAGCCGACGCCGGCGCTCGGGCTAAAACCCAAAACGCCGAACTTAGGGCCGCCAAGGCCTATATTTCGGGCAGTCCCAACTGCAAAACTTATATCTGCAATTTTTATTCACGCGAGGTCTTAAGAATCGCGAATTTGATAGAGCCGAATTTATAGTTGTCTAGGTTCGCAAAAAATTTGTAGAGCAGAATAGATATTTTAGGCAGACAAACATTTTCGTTACGCTCGAGTTCCCAGCGTGAACTCTTACTGGCGCGCCGACCTCGCTCGTCCCGACTAAAGTCGGGACACCCTGCTCGCTCGGTCGGCGAGCCAACTCAAAAGTTTGTCTGCCTCTTTTTTATTTTAATGGATTCAAGTAATTTATCTTTAAGTATTTTTCGGCTTCCAAAACTATTTTTTCCATTATGGTTACGGCTGCCACGGGATACTTGCCGTTGGCGGTTTCGTCGGACAGCATCACGGCGTCGGATCCGGAAATAATGGCAAAAGCCACGTCGGTGACTTCGGCCCGGGTGGGGGCGGGGTTTTCTTTCATGGACAGCATCATTTGAGTGGCGGTGATAACCGGTTTTGCCGCGGTTTTGCATTTTCTGATGATCATATTTTGAATGAAAGGTATTTGTTCTATAGGTACTTCGTAACCCAGGTCGCCCCTGGCCACCATAATGCCGTCGGCGGCATCAATAATCTCGTCTATTTTTTCTACGGCCACTCGGCGTTCTATTTTAGCTATGACCGGCATCTGGCCGCCTAATTTTTTAATATGTTTTTTAATTTCTAAAACGTCTTTTTTTTCGCCCACATACGACATAGCCACATAATCCACGTTTTGTTCCAGGCCGAATTTAAGATCAAATATATCTTTTTCGGTGATGACTTCGGTGGCGTCCGGATTGATTTTATGGCCGTTTTCCGTTTTAAGGCGCGGGCCGGAAAGATCTTGCAAGATAGGCACTTTGCGTTTTAGTTCTTGGGCCAGTTCCCTAACCATGGAAATATAATAAGCATGTTCCGCGTGCGTGCCCCACGAAAAATTAAGCCGGACGACATCCATATGGTGGGCTATCATCTGCTTTATAGTTTCCTTGTCTTTAGAGGCCGGCCCCAAAGTGGCCACAATCTGGGCTTGAGAATAGTTCATGTTGCTGAAATTTTCAATTATCAATTTACAAGTTTCAAATAAATTTTAGGAGTTAAATTATTAAATAATTTGGTAATTGAAAAATTGAAAATTCATTGAAAATTGAGCGTTGATAATTGATCATTGAGCGCGACAGATTTCTAACAATCTATTATATTTTACCACTCTTTCGCCGCCGTGAGGCGCTCCGGCTTTAAGGCCGAACGCGCCAAAAGCAAAAGCGAGGTCGGCGATAAAATCATCGGAGGTTTCTCCGCTTCTGTGGCTGATAATGCACTTTATATTATTTTCCCGCGCGAGCCGCATGGTTTCCAGCGTTTCCGTTAGCGTGCCGATTTGGTTGGGTTTTATTATTATGGCGTCAATGCTTTTTTGGGCGATAGCTTCTTTCAAACGGGCCGGGTTGGTAACAGTCAGATCATCGCCCACAACTTTAACCTGCTTATGCGAGAGCAGTTGAGCGAAGCGCTTAAAATCTTCCTCGTAGAAAGGATCTTCTATGGAAAGAATGGGAAAAGAATTTATTAAAGTGCCATAAAAATCCAAAAATTCATCAGCGCTATGGTTTTGGCCGTTAAATTCATATTCTCCATTGTTATAAAAAGAGGAAGCGGCCACATCCAAGGCCAGTTTAACCTTATCTGAAAGTTTATGCTCTTCCAAAATTTGCAGCAGCAGTTCCAGCGGTTTTTTTACCTCGGCGGCCGAGGGCACAAAACCGCCTTCATCGCCGTAGTTGGCCGAAGTTACGCCTAAACTTTCAACTATTTTTTTCTTAAGTTCATATTGTATTTTTGTGCCCAAATCCAGCGCTGTCTCAACATCATCCGTTAACGGCACCACATGATATTCTTGAAAAGCCAAGCGGCTTTGGGCGTGCTTGCCTCCATTTACCAAATTCATATATAGAAGCGGCGTTGAGCGGGATGGTTTTATATCGGCCAAAGTTTGTAAATGTTCAAAAACTTCTTTTTTTTGTGTTCTGGCCGCCAGTTTGGCGCAAGCGATGCTCACGCCGATGATGGTATTGCCGCCTAAGTTAGTTTTATTGGCGGTGCCGTCTAACTGTAGCAGGGTAGCGTCTATTTTTTTTTGATCGGTTGGATCCAATCCGGTCAAGGCCGCCGAGATGGCTTCATTGATCGTTTTAACGGCTCCCAGGACGCCCAAACCCCGAAAATGTTTTTTATCGCCGTCTCTTTTTTCTAAGGCCTCATGGAGACCGATGCTGGCGCCGGATGGAACAGAAAAAGAAGCCGAAACATCTTCGGATGCGGCGGTAACTTCTAAAGTTGGATTGCCGCGAGAATCTAAAATCTCTCGAGCTTTTATTTGAGTGATTTTATTCATATTTTTCGTCGTCAAACACTGTTTCGTTGATGCATTACGTCAATTTTTTTATAAAAACAAACTCTCTCGTTATCCAAGAAACATCACCCCTCACTGCCTGTCACGGAGCCTCTCATCTTAAAAAACATTAAAGTCTTCTCCATGAGGGCAGTTCGGGGCGATGTTTCTTTTCTTTGGTGAAAACGGAGACTTGCCTCTATTTTTTGGGAACGATATTTTTCTTTATTTTCTTAATAATAACATCAAATCGGCCACGTTGGCGCCGGTCGGGCCGGTAAAAATAAGACTGCCGGTTTCGTTAAAAAAATCGTAGGTATTATAAGCTGCCAAATATTTTTCATAATCAAGTTTTTTATCTCCGGCTTTTTTAATGGTTTCCGAATCAATAATGGCCCCGGCCGCGTCGGAATTATCCAAGCCATCGGAGGCGATGGAGATAAAAACTTCCCCAGGTTTTATTAAAGGCAAAAATTTCATGGCTAAGTATTGGTTCCGTCCGCCTTGGCCAAGCGAGTTTTTTATGGAAATGTTTATTTCGCCGCCGGCTATTAAAGCGGTTTTGGGAGCGGATGATTTTTGAAAATCGGCGATGGTTTGGTCGGCGTTTTCGTATATGGCTTCGGAAAGTATGGCAGTTGTGAATCCCGCGTCTTGGGCGGCCGATTTAACGCTTTCTAGCGCCGTTTTGTTGGATACCATGGGGATATTCACGACATTGTTGAAATATTTTTTTTCTTTATCGGTTTCTAATATTTCTATGCCCGATAGGCCGTATTTGGCTATTATTTTTTGGGCGTCTTCAATGGAAGTTTCGTCTAAATAGGTTGGTCCCGAAGCCACGTTGTGGTAGTTGTCGCCGGCTATATCGGAAAAAATCAGGCCGACAATTTTGGCTGGATAAAAAATCTTGGCGAGCCCCCCGCCTTTAATCAAAGAAGTGTGTTTGCGGATAACATTAAGTTCTTTAATATGGCCGCCTGTTTTTAGAAAAGAATCGTAAAGTTTAACGCTTTTTTCGCATTCTTCGGCCGGCCAGCACAGCATGGCCGAACCGCCGCCGGAAACCACGGTTATTACGAAATCATTTTCCGAAATTTCCCGGGCCAGGTCCACTATTTTTTGCGAAGCCGACACGTTTTTGGTTGAAGGACGGGGATGATCCGCTTTATAACTTTTTATATAACGGCAATTTACTTCTTTTAGGTCTAAAACCGCGCCGGCGGTTATTCGGGAACCCAGCAATTTGTCAAAAAAAAGAGCGGCTTCGCCGGCGGCTTTGCCTAATCCAATGAAAATTATTTTATCAAACTTAGCCAAGTCAAATTCTTTATCTTTAATAGTCAGCCGATTACCCGCGAGGGTTACGTTTTTTTCAAGAATTGTTTTGGTGTCAATGGCGTTTAATCCGGAATTTATTATTTTCAGCGCGGCGCGATGAAGCGGCGTCGCGGCCAATTCTTCTAAATTTTTTATCCGGTTAGTTTCCATAGTGTGGTCTAAACCAGATTTTGCGGCGTCGCGGCCAAAAAAGATTTAATGTTTTCCACTGTTGTCTTTATTATTTCTTCGCGGGCTTCGCGGGTGCAAAAGGCGATATGGGGCGTAACAATAACTTGGGGCATGTTGATTAAGATATGGTCTTCGGAAAGGGTTTGAAAATCTTTTATCTGGCCGGGCTGGTAGGCCAAAAGCTCGGCTTCTTCTTTTAATTGGCGTTCCGATTCTAAAACATCCAAGCCGGCTCCGGCCAACTGCCCGGTGGTCAGCGCCTTCAAAAGCGCGTCGGTTTCCACCAGTTCGCCTCGGGCGGTGTTGATTAAATAAGATCCTTTTTTCATCAATTGGATATTGCCGGAGTTTATTAGATGTTTGGTTTCGGGAAGGTAGGGGGCGTGCAAACTGACAATATCGGAATTTTTAAGCAGTTCCTCCAGTGGCACATATTGGAAACCCGCTTCGGCCGCAAAATTTTCGTCGGGTTTTATGTCGGCGGCCAAAACATTCATTTCAAAGGCCCGGGCGATTTTTATAACATTGCGTCCAATTCGGCCGGTGCCGACCACGCCCAAAGTCTTGCCCTTAAGATCAAACCCTTCCAGTTTTTCCATACTAAAGTCCTCGTTTTCCAACATTTGCCG
The DNA here is from genome assembly GCA_016204035.1 of Parcubacteria group bacterium. Taxonomy (GTDB): domain Bacteria; phylum Patescibacteriota; class Minisyncoccia; order JACQLN01; family JACQLN01; genus JACQLN01. Next base: position 5,427 of record JACQLN010000036.1, read on the forward strand.
CCGGGCTGAAAATATTTTTCTGGAGAGCGTCAAAATCAATCCAAAAGTGAATTCAGCCACTGTTCTGGAGCCGTAAGCCGGCACATTGGCTACGGCGATATTTTTTGCCCGGGCATGTTCAAGATCTATATGATCAAAGCCGGTGGAACGGGTGGCTATCAACCTTAAATTAGGCAACGCGTCCATAACGCCGGCGGTGACGTCGTGGCCCACAAATACCGATATAATCTCGGCTTCCCGGACGGTGGCGGCGTTATCCTTATTTATTTTTTCAGCCACAAAAAAATTTTCCGTTTCTGGCAGGTTAGACGAAATATATTCTTTTTCTTTGTCTGTGGCTTCAAAGAATGCGGCTTTCATAATTTCTATTTATTGTTGTTTTTTAATAAAAGGAGCAAAGCCAGCGGCGCGCCCCAGTTGGCCCAGCGTTCCACAAAATCCCAGACGGGTTCACCCACGAGCGGCCGCATCAAAGCCGTCCAGAAACCCCAAAAAACCGCCCAGATCAAAACCGGTTTTAAGGGTTTTATTAAAACGACCGCAGCCACCAGCAAATCTAAAAATCCGATACCCATAAGCAGTTTGGCCGCCAGTATGTTGTTGGCTCCAGTCAGTTGGCTGATCCAGCTAATCCATTGCGGCTTGCCCTGCAAAGCAAAGACACCATGGCCCAGAAATTCGCCGGCCACCGCGATTCTTAAAATCCAATTTATTTTACTTATGTTCATAATTTTTACCCAAGCCAGGCTTGGGTTGTTTAATTTATTTTTTAAGACGGGGCTCAACCCTCTTTAATAATACCGCATTAGTCGCCACAATTATAGATGAGGCCGACATTAACAACGCCGCGATTTCCGGCCGCAACGACCAGCCCAGCGAATTATAAAACACGCCGGCCGCCACCGGGACAGCCAGCAGGTTGTAAATCGCCGCCCAAAATAGATTTTGTTTCATTTTAACAACTGTCGCTTTGCTCAAACGAATAGCCGCCACAATATCATACGGATCGGATTTCATAAGCACGATGTTGCCGGTTTCTATGGCCACATCCGTGCCGGCGCCGATGGCGATACCGATGTCTGATTGCGCCAAAGCCGGGGCGTCGTTGATGCCGTCGCCCACCATCGCCACAAACTTGTTTTCGTCCTGTAATTTTTTAACATATTTGGCTTTGTCTGCTGGAAGCACTTCGGCAAAAATCCTATCAATACCCAGTTCTCTGCCGATGCCCGCCGCCACCTGAGTGTGGTCGCCGGTGATCATCACCACCTCCAAGCCCAAATTTTTGAGCGCCGCGACGGTTTTTTTGGAATTAGCTCGAGGTGAATCCGCGGCCGCAACCACACCGGCCAAAACTCCATCAACGGCCAACAAGCTTAAGGTTTTTCCTGCTCTGGCCAGCTGATCCAAAGTATCTTTAACTGTTTCGGTGGCCACGGCGTTGTCGCGAAGCAGTTTTTCCGTACCGGCTAAAACTGTTTTACCGGCAATCCTCGCTTTAAGCCCAAAACCAGCTATGGATTCAAAATTTTCCATGGGCTTTAACGGTAAGGCGCCGCGTTTTTTTGTCTCTTCAAAAATGGCTTTGGCTAAGGGATGATTAGATCCGGCTTCCAGACTGGCTTCGTACTGGAGTATTTCGTGTTCAGTAAAATTATTGAAAGCCACCACGTTGGTTACTCGGGGCCGGCCTTCCGTAAGCGTGCCGGTTTTATCAAGAATGATCGCGTTGATTCTGGAAGTATTTTCCAAAGTCGCGGCGTCTTTGATTAAAATATTGTGTTTGGCGCCGATGCCGGTGCCCACGGCCACGGCGGTAGGCGTGGCCAAACCCAGCGCGTCGGGGCAGGCGATAACCACGGCGGCAATGGCGAAAGTCAAGGCCGTGAGCAAGGTGGCTCCGGCTGCAAAATACCAACCCAGAAAAGCGGCCAGGCCCGAACCGACGGCTAGAATCACCAACCAGCCGGCGGCTTTGTCCGCCAGGCGCTGGCCGGGCGCCTTGGAATTTTGGGCGGTTTCCACCAGCTTAATGATTTGGGCGAGAACAGTTTCTGATCCAACCTGCATAGCTTGGAATTTAACCGTGCCGGTCTGGTTGACCGAGCCGCCGATAATTTTATCGCCGACTTTTTTGGCCACCGGAATTGATTCTCCAGTAACCAGAGATTCATCAATAGAAGTTTCTCCTTCGGCAATGACGCCGTCAACCGGCGCTTTGTCGCCGGGCCGCAAAACCACAATATCGTTATGAACAATTTCGGCGCTCGAGACAATAATTTCCTTTCCGTCTCGGATAATTTTCGCCTGCGGCGGCACCAGATCAAAAAGCGCGCGCAAGGCGTCCGATGTGCCCCGGCGCGAACGCATCTCCATCCAGTGGCCAAAAAGAACAAAAGTAACCAACAGCGCCGCCGCTTCATAAAAAGTTTCTCCACCCACTGTAAATGTTAGCAGGACGCTAAAAAGGTATGCGGCCAGAACTCCAGTCGCTATCAGCACGGACATATTCAACTTGCGGGCTTTGAGCGAATAATAGGTGCCGGTAATAAAAATAGAACCGGTCCAGAATACGATCGGTGTGGTTAGAATAAAGAGAAGCCAATTGGCCGGCATAAAAATCGGCAAATCCAGCTTAAAATAATTTAAGCCCAGCGGCGAGTAAAGAATTATAGGAATAGAAAGCAAAAACGAAATTAAAAACCGCCGCCGCATATCAGCTTCCATTTTTTTAGCCATCTGCGGATTGGTCATAGCGGCTTCGTGATCCTTATGGCTCAATTCCGAAGTATCGTAACCGTCTGCTTCTTTCTTGGGGATAAGCGCCATGCCGCAGCCGGGGCAGAGTCCGGGCTCTGGCCTAATAACCTCGGGATGCATCGGGCAGGTATATATAGTTTTTTGTGAGTTGTGATTCATGTTTTTATTAATTTAAGTTTTTTTTTCATATTCTTAAACATTTGTTATCTGACAGGTTTATAACCGCCCAAAACTCCTTTTTTGGATAACACAATCTGCCATAATTGATTTTTTCTGGCTCGAAACGACCCGGCGCAGGACAAAAGATAATATCTCCACATTCTATAAAATTTTTCATTATAATTTGATTTTATCGCGCTCCAATTTTTTTCGAAGTTTTTATGCCAGGCCATAAGCGTTTTATCGTAATCCGTCCCAAAATTATGCCAATCCTCCATCACAAACAATCCCTCAATTGATTTTCCTATTTGTTTTATGGAGGGCAACATACTGTTGGGGAATATATATTTGGCGATCCACGGGTCTGTTCCCCTTACGGAACGATTACCGCCTATGGTATGTAAAAGAAATAACCCGTCATCCTCAATAATATCGTGGATAATTTTCATAAAAGTGCGGTAGTTTTTGTATCCCGCATGTTCAAACATTCCCAAAGACACGACGTGATTAAATTTTTCATTGATATCGCGGTAATCTTGGAGGCGGGTTTGCGCGGAAAGATTTTTATAAAACATATCCGCCAGCGTTTTTTGTTCTTTTGAGACGGTGATTCCCACGGCATTCGCTCCGTATCGCGTAGCGGCATAGCCGATAAAACTGCCCCAACCAGAGCCAATATCAAGTACTCGTTGTCCGCTTTTGAGCCCGATTTTTTTGCAAACAAGATCCAGTTTTGCCTCCTGCGCCTTATCTAAATTTTGAGCGTCTTTCCAATAGCCGCAGGTGTATGTTAAACGCTCATCAAGCATCGCGCGGTAAAGATCGTTGCCGATGTCATAATGTTTTTCTCCTATCTCAAAAGCCCTTGATTTTCTCCCGGTATTCAAAATGGAATTCCAGGCAATTTTGAATAACATGCCCCAATTTTTCCTGATTTTAACATCAAGGTCAGCCGCGAGAATTTTATGAAAAAACTCATCAAGTTTTTCGCAGTCCCACCAACCATCCATATATGACTCGCCCAATCCCAATGACCCTTCTCGCCGCGCTCGGTTGCAAAAGTCTTTATTGTGTATTTGCGGATCCCAGGGATTGCTCCCATTTATAACAACACCCGCGCCCTTTAACAAAGACTCTATAATTTGTCCTCCTTTTTTCATAGCTGTTATTTTAACGCGCGCCAAGTAAAATGTTCATAGATACTTGACCAAATAAATCCGAAGCTCAACGCAAACATTAATTCTTCCAATGGCACGCCCAAGATTAAAATTCCAGAAATAGCCGGCAAATTCCATATTCGTTCCACATAGCCGGGATACATTGCGATTAAGGTCAGGAAGTATAGAAAATAAAGAGCCAGAAAAATAAAGGCGCTGGCAATCATTTTCTTTTTGAGATCCGGCCGGCAATACCAGGCAAACAATCCACCCACAATCATAGCGACAGACGCCGAATAAATCGGATTAAGATTTGTCGTTAATAACAGAATAATGAAAATAATTGGCGCGGAAACAATCGCCCAAAAGTGATACCGATGGCGGATGTGGTGCCGTTCTTTTTGGGACATTACTTGATGTTCGGCGCGGAAAATTTGTTCGTAAAGCACAACCGCAATTCCGCCAATGCCAAATGAAAAAATCAAACTTTCAATATCAAACCCAGTTCGCTGCGCTAAATCAAAAAGTGAGGGCGGATTCCAATATTCCGGCACAAAAAAGGGCTCGGTAAATCCTAAAAGCGACGTCCAAAAACTCACAACGAGCATTTCGTATTTTTTATCTTTGGTATTCAGCGTAGCATAGATTACCAGCCAGACCGCGATTAATATTAAACTCCAAATTAGCCAAGCGTATTGCATAGTTATTTTATACTCCACTTAAATGAACGCTCGGGAATGCCGCCAACATTCTTGATTTTCAATTCCACATATTCCGGCGTTGGGTTAATCGCATTAAATATCAACACTCCTTCGCGGTGATGGCCGCCGGGGGCGGGGCCATTCCAAATTGTTGGCTGATACGTGTTGCCTTTATCATCCGCTAAAGACACCGCTGTAAGCATATCATCATCCAAGCTCCCGGAGTGAGTATCAAAAACAACTTGGAATTTCCATATCTCGGTATCTCGGCCCAGCTCAATCGGAGTGATTTTGATTGTCACCGGCGGTTGATCGTCGATTTTTGTTTCCCATTGTTTTTGCTGAACCTCACCCGCTAGTTGTTCAAGTTGCCGATCGTTCTCGATTTGCTGTTTTTTATTATTGTAACCCCAAAAGTAATAATAAATAAAAGATCCGATTGCCAGAATAATCAATATAAATTTTAGATATTTCATATACGCTGTCCGCCTCGGGTAGAAAATTTAACAACCTTGTTCGCCATATAAAAAATACCGCCAAGATTAAATAATAACCCCAACCCAAAAAGCTGTGTCTGATATTGAGCGACAAAAGTGACGACACCGGCCACGCCGAGAATGGGCAACAGGTTAGTCAGATAATGCGCGCAACAAGAGATCATCGCGGCAGTGGATGTCGCGCCGGTTACACCTAAAACTTTACCGCCACCTTGGCCGTTATGAATAAGGTTTTGGAGATAGCTATATAAACCAATCTGAACTCCAAAACCGATAGCGAGCGTAACAATAAAATACCAAAACGAAATAAACTGACTTTGAGCGAAATCCCAGCCGGATACCAACGTCAATGTTGCAAAATACACTCCCAGCAGAATAAAACTGGCCAGCGCTCCATAAAGGCCGGGTTTAATAATGTGGGGCGATATGGTCATTGGCCGCTATAACGATCAGGCGCTTTCTCAAATTGCCCTCGGCAATGGTCTGAACAGAAAAAATAAGTCTGCCCCCGGTAATTAAAAGCAATGTCATTGGCCGCTTCCATGCCGCACACGGGATCTAAGAGACCTTTATTTTTCGGCTTAACGCTAAAACCGAACCGCCTCAATTTTTTAATTAATGATTTGATTTTGTTTTCCATATCGCTGTGATTATACCCGTCGTTCTTATTTTACTAAGCTGGAATTGTGCATCCAGACAAAATACCACGCAAACACCCAAGCGAACAC
>JACQLN010000041.1 GCA_016204035.1 Parcubacteria group bacterium
AAATATCCACGTCTTCGGAAACTGTTTGCGAGGCGGCTTCGGTAGCCAAGGTGGCCAAAGCCAGCGCTTTGGTTTTAAGGTCAATAATTATTTTCTGGGCCGTTCTCTGGCCTATGCCCGAAACTTTTCTTAAAACGCCCTCCTCGCCCCGAGTTATGGACGCCACCAGCATCTCAAACGGCACTTCGTCCATTATGGCCAGAGCGCTTTTAGGGCCCACCCCGGAAACAGTGATCAACATTTCAAAAAGTTCCAGCTCCTCTGGGTTCAAAAAACCATACAGTTCTTGGGCATCTTCGCGGACATGGGGGTGGGTAAAAACTTTGACAGTGTCAACGTTTTCTTGTAATTTACTAAGTGCGCCGGAGGCCATAAAAATACGGTAACCCAACTGGCCGCATTTTAAGATACAGCGGCGGTCGTATTTTTTAATAAGTTCGCCTTCCAAATAGCCGATCATGAACTCATCATACATCCTTAGCGTAAATTTTCAATTATCAATTTACAATTATCAATGAAGTCTCAAGGATTCAATTATCAAGTTTGAGAATTAAACACTTGGTCATTGTTTGAAAATTGAGACTTGAAATTTGAAAATTATTCAATGTCCAAGTTTAAGCTCATCAGCAAGTTTCAACCAACCGGCGATCAGCCCACGGCTATAGAAAAATTGACCGAGGGAGTTTTCGCTGGCGCCAAAGCTCAAACTCTATTGGGTGTAACCGGTTCGGGTAAGACTTTTACGCTGGCCAATGTGATCAACAATGTTCAAAAACCCACCTTGGTAATTTCGCACAACAAAACTTTGGCTTGGCAGTTGTATCAGGAATTCAAAGATTTTTTCCCGGAAAACGAGGTTCACTATTTTGTATCCTACTACGACTATTACCAACCCGAGGCCTATATTCCCCAAACCGACACCTATATAGAAAAAGACGCTAAAATAAACGAAACGATTGATAAATTGCGCCACGCCGCCACCCAGGCGATTTTAACGCGACCGGATACTATTATAATTTCCTCGGTTTCGTGCATCTATAACATCGGCGACCCTAATGAATATCAAAAAATAGCCGTGGAACTAAAAACCGGCGGCGCGATGTCGCGGCGCGACCTGACACGCCGGTTGATTTTGATGCAATTTAACCGCAACAACTATTCCAATCTGCCGGGAACTTTCCGGTTAAAGGGTGAAACTTTGGAAATTGATTTACCTACGGGAGAGGAAATGATACGGATTACTTTTTCCGGCGCGATTATAGAAAAAATATGGAGTTCCCAAAAAGGCGTGGTTGATTCGCTTACCTTGTTTCCGGCTAAACATTTTGTGACCGAAGAAACCAAGTAGAAAATCGCCCTCGCCAACATTGAGGCCGAGCTGGCCGAAGAATTAATAAAATTAAAAAAAGAAAATAAAATCCTAGAAGCCGCCCGGCTGGAACAGCGCACCCATTACGACCTGGAAATGCTGGCCGAGGCCGGCTATTGTTCGGGTATAGAAAATTATTCGCGCCACCTTTCTTTCAGAGACCCGGGCTCGTCGCCTTTTTCTTTGATTGATTTTTTCCTTGCCCGCCGTAGCTTTAGCGACGGAGGTAGCGAAGGCGGGGAGCGCTCCCCGGCCGAGCCGGATTTTTTAACGCTGGTGGACGAATCTCATATGACCGTGTCCCAGATAAGGGGTATGTACAACGGCGACCGCGCCCGCAAAACCACCCTGGTGGAACACGGTTTCCGCTTGCCGTCATCGTTGGACAACCGTCCGCTTATGTTTAAGGAATGGGAAGAAAAAACCGGGCAGACAATTTTTTCTTCGGCCACGCCCAACGAATACGAGCTGGAAAAATCCAAAGACGGATATAAAATATATCTGGCCGAACAATTGATCCGGCCCACGCATATTTTGGATCCCCAAGTGGAAGTCCGCCCCACTGAAAATCAAATCCGCGACGCCATAAAAGAAATAAAATCAAGAATAGAGCGCGGCCAAAGAACTTTGGTGACCGTAATAACCAAACGCTTGGCCGAAGATCTGGCGGAGCACTTGGCTCAGGCCGGAATAAAAGCGGCTTATCTGCATTCCGAAATTAAAACATTGAACCGGCCCGAAATTTTGAACGATCTAAGAAGCGGTAAAATTGACGTTTTGGTGGGCGTAAACCTGTTAAGAGAGGGTTTGGACCTGCCCGAAGTTTCTTTGATTTTAATTTTTGACGCCGACAAGGAGGGCTTTTTAAGAAACGAGACCACCATGATCCAAACCATCGGCCGAGCCGCCCGCAACACGGACGGCCGGGTTATAATGTATGCCGACAAAATAACCGGATCAATGGCGTCGGCTATTAGAGAAACCGATCGCCGGCGAAATTATCAGGATGAGTTTAATAAAAAAAATAAGCTTAAACCCAAAACTATTATTAAAGAGGTGAAAATAAAAGAAACCGTGCCCGAACCCGAAAAAATTTGGCTTAAGACTAAAACCAAACGCGAGCTGGAACGCGAACTTAAAACCGCCATCGCCGACTGGGATTTTGAAAAAGCGATTTTATTGAGGGATTATTTGAAAACGCTGAAATAAAAATACCGTAAAGGGTTACCTTTTGCGGGACAGCAGAATAAGTTTAGCCAACAGTTTGGAAATACCCAGCCGGTCAGCCCAAATTTTTAGATACTTTTTATCCAACTTATTTCCCGATATTTTGAAAATGGATTCGGCGGCGGAAAACCGTGATCTTCCGCTCATAGGCCTATTACCACCCTTATGGTATCAGAAAAATTGAACCCCCGCACACGTTTGTGTGCGGGGGTTCTTGTTTTAAGAACAAAATTCAAAGGATACAAGGGCTGTAGGGCTAATGGCCCAAGATACGCTACTTGCGAAGACGGAAGACAACCGCGTTCCCAAGATCCCAGCGATAGCCGGGGCCGGCACAGATCGCGGCCAGCCACCGCACGCCATCACCGCGCCGCCGGACGTGGAAAACGCTCGGGCTGCCACCGGAGCCGGTAATGGGTTCCATGGCCACCCAGTACCGTGAACTGTTCGGCTGATCTGTGTCCGTGAGCCGCAGATGGGGACCGACTTCAGCCGGGCAGAGATCGCCGACTTCCTTGATGCGGGCGAACAGTTCGGTGGTGGTGGGCGGCTCGGCGAAGCCGAGATCCTTGACCGTGGCTCGGGCGAGCTGGATCTCGGTGGATTCAGGGAGCGTGGTGAACTCGGGCTTGGACATGATGTCCTTAGCCCAGTCGGAGACGAAGAAGCCGTTTCCGAGGCGCGCCATCAGCTCATCCCTGGAGACGCCGCCGATGGTGAGGGTGCGCCAGACTTCAAACAACCTCATCTTCCACGGATTCTCCTTGCGGAGGAACTTCTTGGTAGCTTCCACCCACTCGGGATCAGAGAGCTTCTCGAGAAGGTCGCAGACAATCCCGAGCGTGCTGCCTGGAAGCGTCACGAGCTTTCTCACCGCGATGCCGAGCAT
>JACQLN010000040.1 GCA_016204035.1 Parcubacteria group bacterium
AATCAGAGACTCAAAATCCGACAGTTCAACAAACGCGAAATTCAAACACACAAACGCCAACACAAACCACCAAAGAATCAGAGACTCAAAATCCGACAGTTCAACAAACGCGAAATTCAAACACACAAACGCCAACACAAACCACCAAAGAAGTTGCAAACTGGCAAGTGTATCGTGATGAGAAATTTCAGCTTTCAATTCCGCCTCAATGGCACAAAAATCCTCGCGGGCCTAGACAATTGATTTTGGCTGATAATAGTCCATATTATTTAAATTTTTCCGCCACTAACCTTGACCAATACAAAGGCAATGCAACAACTAAGTCGCTATATTCAAGTGGCAAACTTTTAGAGGCGGAGCAGGCAATTACTAAATCCATGTGTGGTGAAACTGATTCGTGCGGTAAAATAACAGAGTCAAAATCTATTTCAGTCAGCGGCGGTACGGGAGTTGAATTTATAGTCCAGTATAAGGGATTACGCATTGACGAACCCCGAGGCTTTGTAAACGAAATACATCGGACGATTTTGAAAAATAGTGTTATATATCGCTTTTGGACTTCGGAACAAATAGCTCCAGCTGAATTAAAAAATGAATATCCAAAACTAGATCCGTCTCCGATAGAATTATTCAGAAAAATTTTGGATACTTTTGAGACGTTGTAGTTCATTTTAGAATTCTGAATTTGCCGCCAAAGAAAAATTGGAAATTGTTAGCGGCGCGGCTCCGCCGCATTTTTGGATTCTTGCCCGCCCAAGTTTTCTGAAAGAAAATTTAGACGGGTGAACGGGAGGCTCCTCGCCGCCTGCGGCGGCGAAATGTCGTAGATACTGAGGAACTGAGGAACGAAGTATGTTCAGACTATCTTTAGAGTACTACACCAAATTCCCAAACAGGTAATTCTACCTCCTTATCTAGTTTGATTGTGTTTTAACCAAAATGGTACAATAAAGCCATTAAATAGCTTCACTGACATTTCCATGTCTAAATTAAAAGAAAAAGACATTATAGAATCTATAAGGGAAGTAGTTAAAGACGAATTACAACCCATCAAGGATAATATGCGGGTTCTTAAAGATGAAATGATGACTGGTTTTGATGATGTTTCAAAAAGATTGGATACCGTAGAAACAGAATTAACGTCTATAAGTAATAATCTTACTCGTCAAAACAAGAAGACGGATAATCTTAAAATTAGAGCAGATCATATAGAAAAACATCTCAATCTAAAATCTGTATCAAGCTAGTTTTCATTTGTTAAAATAAAATCTATTAAAAAAGCTGGATAAAAAATACGCTCCGATTTTGAATCGGAGCGTTTAATGGTGACATTGAACCATACCCACCTTCAAATTGTTGTGGCGAGTGTTTGATATTCGGCCTGACCGCAGCCGCACCGGCGGAAATGGTCCAGCTGGAGCCGGGCTATGGCCCGGTGTTGGGCGGCTTGCCAGCCCAGTGTCCAAGTTGCCTCATCCCCGCTGTGCGAGTATTCTTCTTCTTCGTAGTGACTCCAGTTGAGGCAGGAACCTTTAACTCTTACAGTAGCCAGAGTCAGTTGTGTTGTCATTCGTCTGCTTCCTCCATGGCCGCGAATTCGCCGCCGGGTTCAACCAGCCAGAACTCGCCGTCATACGACCAGCGTTGGTTATTGAAAGAAAAAACAACTTGCGCCGCGGTAGCAAATGAAGTTTTATGGCGCAAACAGCGGATCGGAACTGCCAATAGGCACTCACTTGCATGTTCCGGTGTATAGGTAAACACACTGGCTTTGAAAGGCATCAGGCGCCTCCTTGAATATGGTTCAACTTTTTATATGTTAACGAGCAGAATCTTGATCTAATTTTACTATATTACTAAGCGGTGAAAAATCAACCCCTTCATTTGGCTAAAAACCCGTAATTTGTTATGTTTCATTTGGTATCGCCCCGGAAGAACAACAGTTTTACTCGCACCGTCAGAAATGCCGACGTAGCTCAGTGGTAGAGCAACGGTTTTGTAAACCGTAGGCCGTGGGTTCAAATCCCTCCGTCGGCTCATCGGCATTTCTGACGGGGCAAATCCAGGAGGTGGCTCATAGGCAAATATGAATAAAACCAACACTGTTTTAATATCATCATTTATAGTATTCTTTATATTTGTCGGCTATATGGTTTTTAAGGAAGCCGGCCGCGATGGTTACGATTACAATTTAGACAGAGAGGATGTTATTGAATTTTTCACCCAGAAAATAAACGAGGTTTCGCCGGAGCCGCCGGTATTGGGAGGAAAATGGTTGGTAACCAGATTCAGGTTTGCCGGCGGGAATACGGTTTACGTTGAATATGAAGATGGGCATATCGCCAGGGCTTTTTTATTGATTCTGACCAAAACGGTCGCAACGGCCCCGGATTACAGAATCATCGGTTTTTTTGAACCGGGCCCGCTGGGTTATAAGCTGTTGGCCGGTGAAGATTCCGCCATCGGCCGGCCGCAAGAGATTTATGAACACAATGAAACGGCAGGCAAGTGGATAAAAGTCAATTAGCGCGACACCAATATACGAATGCGCACGAATGATACAAATAAATCATTAGTGTCATTCGCATGAATTAGTGTATTAGCATCGCACTTATGTCACAAGATAATTTAATCAAATTAAACTGCACGGTTTGCAAACGCAACAATTACTGGTCGCGCAAGAACAAAAAGAAAGTCACCAGAAAAATTGAGATCAAAAAGTTATGCAAATGGTGTAAGAAACAGACAACACATAAGGAATCAAAATAATTATCAAACACTCAGTGTTTGATATACGGGCGTGGTGAAGCGGTATCACAATGGTCTCCAAAACCATTATCGCAGGTTCGATTCCTGCCGCCCGTGCTAAGTTTAAGACGAACTCTAGATGTTTAATAATCTTAAATTTTTGAAACTTCGGCTGGCGTTGGCGCTATTAGCCGTTTTTTCTTTATATCTTGTTTGGGAAATTACCCGGCCCCAGTTTATACTCGGTTCCAAAGAAGTGGCCGTGGCCAAAGGCGATAATTTTATCGCCATCGCTTCCAAGCTAAGATCGGCCGGCGTTATAAAAAGCAGTTTGGCTTTTATGGTCTCGGCTGTTTACCGAGGCAGTTTTGCCACGCTTAAAGCCGGCCAATATGTTTTTGAACCCGGGCTTAGTTTGCGCCAAATTATTTCCAGAATAGAAAACGGCGAGGCGGTTTTTGGCAGCGACGAGGTTGTGGTGGCTATTCCGGAGGGTCTAACCCTGGCTGGAATCGTTAGTAAATTAAATGAACTTGGTTTTGAAAATGCCGATGCTATAACCAAAATCAAAGCCGGTTTCTTAGCCGATAAATTTGATTGGCTTGGATCGGTTGATTCCAAATTCACCGCCTTAGAGGGTTTTTTGTTTCCCGACACCTACCGTTTTTCCAAAAATGCCGATACCGACGAAATTGTAATAAAAATGTTAAACAGATTCGGGTCCAAAACGGCCGACGTTAGAGCCGCGGCCGCGGCTTCCGGACGCGATTTTTATCAAACGCTTATTATGGCTTCAATTTTAGAAAAAGAAGTTCCGCCTCCAGACATGCCCTTGGCCGCGGGCGTATTATGGCAGCGGCTGGCTATAGGCATGCCGCTCCAGGCCGATGCCACGTTGGTGTACGAACTGGGCCGGCCTATTAAAAGATCCGATACCACCGAACTAAATTCTCCTTACAACACCTATAAATATCAAGGTTTGCCGCCCACACCCATTGCCAATCCTGGCTTGGCCGCTTTGAATGCCGCTTTGTATCCGCGAAAAAGCAACTATCTTTATTATCTTACCCGTTCGGCCGATAAAGTTACTGTTTTTTCGGAAACTTTAGAGGAACATAACTTAGCCAAAGCCAGATATTAAAAGATTAGACTTATAGGTCCTATAAGATTTATAATATACTCATGACTGTAAAAATTTACACCACGCCGACGTGCGCTTACTGCCACGCCGAAAAAGAATTCCTTAAGGAACATAATATTGAGTTTACCGAACTCAATGTTTTTTCCGACGCCCAAGCCCGCGAAGAAATGATCAGTAAAACCGGCCAGTTGGGCGTGCCCGTTACCGAAATAAACGGCCAGATGGTGGTGGGATTTGATCGGGGAAAGATTTCTCAACTGCTTGGTCTTTAATCTCATATCTTATATCTTGGATCATGTACCCCGGGATTCAAGTTTTAAGATTTAAGTTATAAGATTTTATGTTTGATCTAATAATTGTCGGCGCTTCGGCGGCCGGACTCTCCGCTTCCGTTTACGCCGCGAGGCGCCGGATGAATTTTAAGATTATCAGCGCCGATATTGGCGGCGAGGTGGCCACTTCCGGCGAAATAGAAAACTGGCCGGGTATTATCCATACCAACGGCGTGGATTTGGCCGGTGAGTTTAAGGCCCACGCTCTGGCTAATAACGTAGTCATTGAAGAGGGTAAATGGGTGAGCGAGGTGAAAAAAGATGGGAATATTTTTTTGGTTTCGGGTAAAAATCCGGACGGCTCTGTTTTTGAAGAAAGGGCTAAATCGGTTTTGGTGGCTACCGGCGTGCATCCGCGCGAATTAGGCGTGCCGGGCGAAAAAGAATTTAGAAACAAAGGTGTGTCTTATTGCACCGTCTGCGACGGGCCGCTTTTTTCGGGCCAAACCGTGGCCACCATCGGCGGCGGCAATTCCGCTTTGGAATCGGCTTTAATGCTGGCCGATATTGCCGAAAAAGTTTATTTGATAAATAAAAATTCGTATTTTAAGGGTGAGAAGGTTTTAATAGATAAGGTTTCGCAGAATCCCAAAATAGAAATTATTTACCAGGCCATGACCTCGGCCGTTAAGGGCGACAAGTTTGTAAACGCGGTGGAATATAAAAATGAATCAGGCGAGACGCATAAACTGGAGGTTAAAGGAATTTTTGTGCACATTGGGCAAATTCCCAACAGCGGTTTTATGGCCGGTGCGGAGTTGGATGAAACCAAACAGATCAAAGTTAATTTGCGGGGTGAAACGAATCTTCCCGGGCTTTACGCCGCCGGCGATGTTACCAATATTCCTTACAAACAGATTGTTATCGCGGCCGGCCAAGGGGTGACGGCGCTCCTTTCGGCGGTGGACTATCTTAATCGTAATCATTAAGGGCTTGTAAAAAATCATTATTCCTCCAAGACGACATGGAGGCCTCTTTATTGTAAAAGCTGTCTTCTCCATGAGCTTTCCGGAATAATGATTTTTTACTGTTTTATGGTAAAATCAAAATAAGAATTTACTAACATGGAAGATTTAATAAATGAATTAGTCAGCGCGGCCAAAAACAGGATGCAGACTCAAGCCGAATTCTCGGTTGATTTATTGCCCGAAATCGCCGACGAAGTTATAGACGAGTTTTCCCGCGATGGATTAATAGACGACGACGAAGACGTGGAAACTCTTAAAGCGAATTTGGTTAGCCGCCTTAAAAATATAAATGAGAATAGCAATTAATGGTTTTGGGCGCATCGGGCGCGTTTTTTTTCGCCAGGCCTTTAACGAAGCCGAGGTGGAAATCGTGGCCATAAACGATCTGGTTGATGTGGAAAACTTGGCCTATCTGTTGCGCCGCGATACCGTTTACGGTGAATATGAAAAACCGGTGGAATTTCGCCGGGGCTATTTGGTGGTGGAGAGTCAAAATATTTTTGTCTATAGCGAAAAAGATCCGTCCAAGTTGCCGTGGAAAGATTTGAATGTGGATGTGGTGGTGGAATCCAGCGGAGAATTTACTTCGTATGCCAAAGCCAAAGCGCACTTGGACGCTGGCGCCAAAAGGGTGGTTATAACCGCGCCGGCCGATGCCGACACGCCCCATATTTTACCAGGAAGCAATAACGATAAAATTAACGGTACGCTTTTACGAATTACCTCGGACGCTTCCTGCACCACCAACGCTGTGGTGCCGGTGCTGAATATTTTACAGGCCAATCCCGGCGTTAAAAAAGCCATGTTAAATACCGTCCACGGCTATACCGCGAGCCAAGGGTTGGTAGACGGCCCGTACAGAAAAGATTTTTTGCGCGGCCGAGCCGCGGCCCAAAATATTGTGCCCTCGCACACCGGCGCGGCCGAAGCGGTGGTTTGGTCGCAACCGTGGCTTAAAGATTCTTTTGAAACGGTAGCTATTCGGGTGCCGGTGATCACCGGGTCGCTGGCCGATCTGACTTTTTTGGCCGGGCGCAAAACCAGCGTAGAAGAAGTCAACGACATTTTGCGCCGCGCGGCCAAACACCCCAAATGGCGGGGGATATTTACCGTCAGCGAAGAACCTTTAGTATCATCAGACATTATCAAAAACCCCCACGCCTCCATTGCCGATTTAACCCACACCAAAGTGGTCGGCGGCGATTTGGTAAAAGTTTTAGCGTGGTACGACAACGAATGGGGCTATTGCGGTAGCTTACTGCGGCATATCTTAAACCTTAAAAATCTTCTTTGATTTTTGTATGGAGAAAGATTTTGATGGTTGGAATGAAGTCAAAAAAAGTACCAATGCTGAAGAACCACGTCTATATACAATTCGCGAGATTTGGTGGTGTCGGTTTGGTGTAAATATAGGTACGGAACAAGATGGAAGAGGAAAATGGTTTGTCCGTCCGTGCGTTATCTTGAGGGGTTTTGGGCCTGAGGCGTGCTTGGTTGTTCCTCTCACCACTTCTACTCGTGAGCATCCACTCCGTATCTCGGCCGGCATAATTAATGGCCAAACAGCACGTGCCAATATTTCCCAACTTCGTGTTGTTGATACCCGACGGCTAGAGAGGAAGATTGGTTTTCTTGATAAAAGAATATTTATGGACATACGAAAAACCGCCAGAGGATTACTCTAACGGTCTTTCTACATTCTCCCCCTTGCGGGGGCGAGGCCGAAGCCAACTGTTCTTGTAGTATATACCTAGACCGCTTGAAATGCAAGTGGGTGGGTAGTGATTAGATATAATGAGAACATATTGAAAAAGTTATAAAATATGATGTTTTTCTTAAAAACGGCTTATTTTAGCCGTTTTTTGGTGGGTAAAACCTAGCTATTGACAAACTCTGTTTGATTTGCTATCATTATAGATACAGGATAAGGATAGCTTTTTTCCATCAATTAGGTGAGAGATCACCTATTTTCAAGAGGAGTAGAGAAAGTGAACCGGATCATCGTGGGACTCATGATTTTCATCGCCGCGTTTGCTAGTGAAGCAATCGCCGGCATGGAAGTCGCGCTCAAGTGCGACCTCACCAAGGTCGAGGCCAGGTTCGATGGAGATTCCAGAGAAGAGATGATCAGTCTCGAGATGGCCGACGGCTTGGCTGTCTGGAAGGGCAACCTGGATTCCGCCCTCACGGTAGGGGGTGGCACCATGGTAGGGTTCGCCACATACGAGGGGGTGACGAAGCTCGTCGCTTCGGCGGGTGTGAACTTCAGGATGCCGCGGAACGCCGTTTCAGGCATCGCGTTCAGCAATACCCGCGGTCTGTATTTCGTGGTTCTCGGGTGGGAGAACAGACAACAGATCGCGGCAGCCGTCCCGATCAACTTTTCGCCTTTCGGCGTGGGTATGGGTCCGCCGGACGACAGGTGGCACAACGGCGGTTGGTTCAACTTCCCGATGATCAACGATGAGGACTGGATCGCTTGGAATAACAGAAGCTGATCCTCCCTCAAAACTGGTCGCCCCCAACAGCGACCCAAACACCTTGTCAAACACCTGGTGTTTGACACACGGCCCGCGCGCTAAGCCAATAACTTGGCTAGGCGCGCGGGCTGTTTTTAATTTTCTAAATCGGAATCTTATTCACGATCGTATTTAAGAGCGACATTTGACAAAGTATATATAGTATACATATAATGTAAGAATAAACATCACGATCACAGTCAGTTCGTAAAACATCCAACCAGGAGGAGATGTGATGGCTTACAAAGTTCTTTCGCGGAAGCGGTACCGCTGTTTGCGTCCGGGGTGCAATACAGTCGTCAAGCAGGCCCATCTGGATGGCCACGACAGTTTGCATGAGAAGCGTCACGAACGGAAAAAACCGGAGAAGCCGGAACTGGAACCGATGCGGGAAGTCATATACAATCGAATGGATATGCAGGTATGTCCTTATTGTGGTAGAAACAATGTTGTGTTTATGTGGCACAGAGGTAAAATAATTTTTCGTTGTAAGGTTGATTCTTGTAGAAAACAGTTCATTGTCATAAGAAAATAACAAAATAAGGCCGAAGCTGGGAAGCTTCGGCCTTTTAATTTTCTCTGTTAAAATAGATATATGATTTACATCGGTTCCGATCATCGCGGTTACAATCTAAAAGAATACCTAAAGGATTATCTTGCCAAATCAAAAATCCCATTCAAAGATGTGGGCAATCATAAATTTGATCCGGAAGACGACTATCCTGATTTCGCTTTTAAGGTGGCTCAAGAAGTTGCCAAAAATCCAGCGGAGAGTACCGGAGTGATGATTTGCGGTTCGGGTTTGGGTATGGCGGTGGCGGCCAACAAAGTCAAAGGCATAAAGGCCGGTCTCGCCCTTAACGAATGGTTGGCCAAGCATGGCCGCGAAAATGACGATCTTAATGTTTTATCGTTAGCGTCCGATCAGACCGACTTTAGCTTGGCCGAAAGGATTTTGAAAACATGGTTGGCTAGTAAATTTAACGGAGGAGAAAAATATCAAAGGCGAGTGAGAAAAATAGAAGAGTTTGAAAATAATAACTAATAATTTTCAAGTCTCAAATATCAAGTATCAATAAATGATCAATTATCAATTTTCAAGTTGGATTTGATAATTAAATCCTTGAAAATTTTAACATGGAAATTATTCCTGCGATATTAGAACAGAGTTGGCCCGAGGTTGAAAGAAAGATAAAACTTGTAGACGGCTTAACCGATTGGATTCAGCTTGATGTTTCCGACGGTTTGTTTACGCCTGTTCAAACCTGGAACAACCCGCCGGATCTTTTTTCCGTTGAAACAAATCTAAAGCTGGAAGCGCATTTAATGATCAACGAGCCCTGGCTCAAAGCCGAAGAATGGCTGTCTAGCTTGGTTAGGCGAATAACGGTTCAGGTGGAAGCGTTGGCCAGCCCGGAGTCGGTTAAGTTTGGCGAAATTCTTTTTGCGGCCAAAAAATATGGCAAGGAAGCGGTTTGGGGTTTTAAGTTGGAAACCGATTGGGAGCCGTATAAAGAACTGATGCAGTCGCCCTCGGCGCGCGTTTTGTTTTTAGCGGTGGAGCCGGGCTGGCAGGGGCAGGAGTTTGATAGGCGAGTGCTTGATAAAATAAAATCTCTCAAATTCGCCCACCCGCATGTTAAAATCGCCGTGGACGGAGGTATTAATTTAGAAAACATTGAACTCATTAGGTCTTCCGGCGCCGATACTGCTGTGGTCGGTTCTTATATTTTTAATTCATCCGATCCTAAAACTGGCTTAAACCGGCTGGTTGAAAAGGTTATTTGATTTTCGTGATAAAATTAAAGCGTGGAAGAGCTTCACGAGACTAAATTAAAACAACTGGAGCTGAAGGCCAATCAGATTCGGCAGGATATTATTGCCATGCTGGTGGAGGCGGGTTCGGGGCATTCGGCCGGGCCTTTAGGCATGGCCGACATTTTTGTCGCGCTTTATTTTCATGTGTTAAAACACGATCCCCGGCACCCCGAATGGCCCGGCCGCGACCGTTTAGTTTTATCCAACGGCCATATTTGCCCGGTGCGCTACGCGGCTATGGCTCACGCCGGCTATTTTCCGATTTCGGAATTAAAAACTTTACGCAAATTGGGCACGCGTCTGCAAGGTCATCCTCATCGCCTGGCCTTGCCGGGTATGGAAACCACATCCGGCCCGCTGGGTTCGGGTTTGTCGCAAGCCGCCGGCATGGCTCTGGCTTTGAAAATGGACGGGGCTCCAAATCGGGTTTACTGCGCCATGTCGGACGGCGAACACGACGCCGGCCAAACTTGGGAGGCGGTTATGTTCGCGGCCAAATACAAACTCAATAATTTGACCGGCATCATAGACCGCAATAATATTCAAATAGACGGCTACACCGAAGACATTATGCCTTTGGACGATCTAAAAGATAAATACGAATCTTTTAACTGGCATGTTATAGAAATCAACGGCCACAACATACGCGAATTTGTGGACGCCTGCGCTACCGCCCAAACTATTTTTGAAAAACCCGCGGTTATAATCGCCCACACTATTCCGGGCAAGGGCGTTGATTTTATGGAAAGCAAATTTGAATGGCACGGCAAACCACCGAATAAAGAAGAAGCGGCCGCGGCGCTTAGAGAACTAAGAACTCTGCAGGGGCAGATAGAAGCGGGGCATATTGATTAAAAATTTCTAATGACAAATTTCTAATTTCTAATCAAATCTAAATACCTAATGACTAAATTTTAACATTAGACATTCAGTTGTTAGTCATTGATTAGATATTAGTAATTAGACATTGCCCGATGAATCCAAATTTATATTTAATAAAATATCTATTAAAACCGGAAATGAAAGCCACCCGCGACGGCTACGGCGAAGGTTTGGTTTTGGCCGGTGAAAAAAACAAAGACGTGGTGGTGTTGTGCGCCGATCTTACGGAATCCACGCGCTCGCTGGCTTTCCAAAAAAAGTTTCCCGAAAGGTTTGTGGAACTGGGCGTGGCCGAACAAAATATGGCTTCGGTGGCGGCCGGAATGTCGCTGGCCGGAAAAATTCCATTTGTTTCTTCTTACGCCACTTTCAGCCCGGGCCGCAACAACGAACAAATACGAACCACCATCGCTTACAACGAAGCCAATGTAAAAATTGCCGGAGCTCACGCCGGCATATCGGTGGGCCCCGACGGGGCCACGCACCAGGCCTTGGAGGATATTGGTTTAATGAGAATGCTGCCGGGTATGACGGTGATTGTGCCGTGCGATTATGAAGAGGCAAAAAAAGCAACTATGGCCGCCGCCGAAATTATCGGTCCGGTTTATTTGCGTTTGGGGCGCGAAAAAACTCCGCTTATGACCACATTCGACACGCCTTTTAAGATAGGCCGGGCCGAAGTCTTCAAAGACGGCCGCGACGCGGTTATATTTTGCTGCGGTTCGTTGGTTTACAATGCCGTCAAAGCTGCTTTAGATTTGGAAAGCGAAAGAATTTCGGCGGCGGTAATTAACATCCATACCATAAAACCGCTGGACGGTGAGACGATTTTGAAATACGCGCGCCGAACCAAAGCCGCGGTTACGGTGGAGGAACATCAAATTTATGGCGGCCTGGGCGGCGCCGTGGCCGAATTTTTAGCCAAGGAATTTCCGGTGCCTCTGGAATTTATCGGCGTTAACGATAAATTCGGCGAATCCGGCCGGCCGGATGAACTGATAGAGAAATACGGCATGGGCGTGGCAGCCATCAAAAAAGCCGTAAAAAGGGTTTTGGCTAGGAAATGAGGGATTTTTCAGGAAGGGCGGTCCTTCCGGTAAATTTCCTAGATTATTTTATCATAAACTACTGAACCATAACGTGTATTGACAGCATCTGTATTATTTGCTATACTTAATATAGTACCCTAAAACCGGCTTATTCAGGCCTCGCAAATTGTGCGGGGTAAAAGATAAGCCAAATTGAAAGGAGAAACAAGTAGTGGCAAACAATAGTAAAGAGTGGGCATCAGCCCTCAAGTTTTGTTTGGTGAACCTAGGTATTATCTTGCTTGTTGGATTTGCTCTTTATGTAACTAAAATCCCGTGGGTATTTTTGGGTCTTTTTTTTCTATTCAGCGATAAAAGACCCAAAACAATCAATACCAAATGCCCGAAATGTGATTACGAGTTCGTTGCTGTAAAGAAGGAAGAAAAGGAAGAAGAAGGGGAGTAGGATACTCTGCTAGATCGGATATGTAACAAGTCTAAGTTGTTAGGCGCACGACCTTCGGGTACGGCGCTTTTTTATTTGATTTAAGTCGGATTTTAATCAAGAATACACCCTAGTGGCTATTGGCTAATTTGCTAGTGGCTATCTTGGCGATGGGTGTGGATGGCATAAAGTAACAGATTTGGTAAAATTATATTAGGCGGTTGGCCCCGTTAGAAGTCCGCCCTGCCTAAAAGGCAGGGCGTCAGCCGCCTCGGGGCGGCTTACTTCTAACGGGGTTGATACATCAAAAAACAAAAAAGATGAGGAGGGTTGTATGACGGTGATCAAAGCTAAGGATGTCGCGGACGCGGATCATCTTCAGAAAATCCGGGCAGACAAACCCCAAGAAGGGATTGTTGACTGTTCCGGAAAAAATCATAAACCCAACAGACGGCCGCCTCAAACAAGAAAGAAGAGGGGGCATTGGAATGTTGTGGTGTAGCAACCGTCGCACGAGGCAGGCCGTTGGCTTGCCTCTTTTTTATTTGGTAAAATGAATGGGTAATTATGCCTCCATATCTATTTGATGTAATCACCATTGGCACGGCTACCCGCGACGCTTTTCTAAAAAGCGATGCGTTCAAAACCGTTTCCACGCCCGAGTTTGTTTCGGGTTGGGGTTTGTGCCTGCCGGCCGGGGATAAAATTGATCTTGAAGACGTTGTTTTTGCCACCGGCGGCGGGGCCACCAACGCCGCAGTTACTTTTAGCCGGCAGGGCTACCACACCGCTGCCGTTTGCAGGATCGGGGACGACGTTTCGGGCCGCGAGGTTTTGAAAGATCTTCAAACGGAACATATAAGCACCGGTTTTGTGGTTCAGGATGAAAATGCCAAAACCGCTTATTCGGTTTTAATTTTGTCGCCTTCGGGCGAGAGAACAGTTTTAACTTACCGCGGCGCTTCGGAACATTTTGAGGCCGCCGACATTAACCCGAGAACTTTAACGGCTAAATGGTTTTACCTGGCCGGTTCGGCGTCGGTTAGCATTCTTAATGCTGTTTTAGATAAAGCCGTGGCCACTGGCGCCCAAGTGGCTTTGAACCCGTCCCAAAGCCAGATCAAGCTGGGCTTGGGCGGCTTCGGCGAAGTTTTGAAAAAACTTAATGTGGTCATAATGAATCGCGAAGAAGGAGCGCGGCTGACCGGCGTTGATTACAAACGCGAAGAAAAGATTTTTAAAGTTTTAGACGAATACGTAAAAGGGATTGTTATTTTAACCGACGGCCCTAAGGGTGTTTTGGTTTCCGACGGCCAAAAAATATACCAAGCCGGAATTTTTAAGAATAAAAATGTGGTTGACCGTACCGGCGCGGGGGATGCTTTTGGTTCGGGTTTTGTGGCAGGTTTAATGCCATCAAACAATATAAAAGAGGCGATCCGGTTGGCCAGCGCCAACGCCACCAGCGTGGTGGAGTCTGTGGGCGCCAAAGCCGGCATTTTAACCTTAAGTCAATTTGAAAATGATCCGCGCTGGAATAATTTAGAAATAGAGGTCAAAGCAATCAATAATTAATAAAATGAATCCCCAACAAAAATTAGCCAGGATTCTAGGGATTACGGACGGCACGCTAGAAAGTTTTGAGCGTTCAATTTCCGGATCAACCGGAAAAACAGGCCTATTGGAAAAATTGGCCCAAGAAAATGAAAAGATAATGGCGGGCACGCTCCAAAAAATAAATTCCGGCGGTGGTACGGCCAGCCATATCCACGGTGTTTTGCAAAAGACCATCTTTTACCATGAAAAGCAGTTTTTGGATTTTTTGCGCGGTGTGGAGGGTGAGAATGAATTTGAAAAAGCCGCCAACCTGGCTCGGACGCTGGTTAAAGCGGGCCAAGGGTTTTTTTTGAAAAAAGATTTCGTAAAAGAAATTTTTTCCCGCCGCCGGCCGGAAAATCTTTTAAGTTACTTGGGTTACCAGTCGGTGGATGAGCTTATAAATGGCAACGATTTAATGGAGGCCTTCAGCGCCTTGAGATTTGTGGAGTCTGATGAATGGATGCACCAAACTTTCGCCGAGGCCTACAGCAACTTTACCCCCAATGATTTTGAGGCCAGAGATATTGAGATTAAAGTTTTAAGCGACAAGTGGCGCGATATTGCCAAAAAGTTCGTAGAAAAAAAACACCACAACGTCAGCCACTTAAAAGAGTTCGGAGTCATATTCTTAAACCCCATCAAGATGGATATTCCTGGCAAATTTTTGCGCGATTTTGCTTTGTTGTTGCATTATTTTCACGAAATAGGATTTTATTCCAAACTTTTCAAAAAATATTCTGACTCGCCTGATTTTGCCGAGAAATTCAAATCTCTTTTGCGCGGCGATATTAAAGAACTTAAGGACGTTAACCAAGAAAACGCTTGGCTGATTGTTCAGCGCTATTTGGTTAAAGAGAACCCGCAAGATCCTCGACTGTTCCAGCCGCGGGTGAATCCGGAGTCTATCCATTGGACCAAGGGCGAGCGCGATCTCGCCGGTCTATCGGAAAAAACAGGCGGCAAGGTGGACTTGGGGTTGTGGTCGAATTTAGATTGGGTGGGCGGGTTGTTTCAAGGCGAAGCGGGCGAGGAAGTGGTGAGTTTTGATTTGGAGGATAATGCCATGTCGTTGGTTTCTTTTATGGAAGGCAAAAAAGAGGTATTGACTTACCATCAGCGCGAGGCCATGTGGACCAAAATTTTTGCCGAATACGCCGGCGGCGAGGAAAAGTTGGAAGAGATGATTTTGGATAATTTTGATAAAGGGTATTTAATCTTATAACATGAATCATGGAACATGGAGCATAAATTGTTTCATGCTTCATGCTTTATGTTTCATGTTTCATGCTTCTAAAAAAAATTCTAACTAAAGCCAGTAAAGAAGGTTGGGCGGTGGGGCATTTTAACGTTTCTAATTTGGAATTGTTAAAGGCCGTGGTGGAGGCGGCCAAAGAATCCCAATCACCTGTAATGATCGGCACTTCCGAAGGCGAACGGGAATGGTTGGGAGTTAAAAATATGGTGGCCTTGATAAAAGTTTATCGGCAAGATTGGCCGCACATATTTTTGAACGCTGATCACACTAAAAATATCAATGTCGCGTTTGACGCGATTGAGGCCGGTTATGATTCGGTGCATTTTGACGGTTCCAGTTTATCCATATCCGAAAACATCAGGCAAACCAGGGAAGTGGTTGAACGCGCCCGCAATAAAAATATAAACATGTCTGTGGAAGGCGAATTGGGATACTTGAAAGGCGAGTCGCAACTTTCCAATCAAAAAATCAAAATCAATCCCGCCGATTATACCGATCCAGAAGCCGCCGCCGAGTTTGCCGAAAGAACGGGTGTAAACCGGCTGGCCATAGCCATCGGCAATATTCACGGCATAAATTTGGACGAGCCCCGGCTTGATTTTGATCGGTTAAGAAAAATCAGGGAGGCCGTCTCGGAAAACGTGGCGCTGGTTTTGCACGCGGGGTCGGGCATACCGGACGCAGATATCAAACGCGCGATAGAATCCGGCATCAGCAACATCCATATCAGCACCGAGTTGAGGGTTTTGTTTAAGCAGGGGTTGGAGCAGAGCTTGAAATCCAATCCCGGCGAATACGCGCTTTATAAACTTGAAAAAGAAGTGGTGCGGAGCGTTCAAGATTTAATTAGGCAAAAACTCCGTCTGTTTGGCTCCGTAGGTAGGGTTTAGATTATTTATTCCATTCACGAACCCTAAATTGTTAAACCCTCAGGGTTTAACAATCTATCAGTATTTCTTTATTTAAAGATTTCGCCGGACTTGTTTTTATAAAATCTAGATATTCTTTAGGGTTTTTAAACTGACCTAGAATTATATCTCTTGTTAAGAGTTTACCCCATCTGTTTTTAGAGGTATAGTCAGAGTAACTTGACCATGGGTATTTATGTTCTTTATTATGCCAATGTTTTATCTCGGTGGGGTTTTTGTGAATGTATGTTGATAGATGGAGTAATTGTCTATTGTTTTCTACATGAACTGCTTGATATGGACCTTGTAAAAGATGGCCAGATTTTTTGTACTTCGTATTAAAATATTTTGTATAACCATTTTGAATCCTCTGCATATAGTGAGGGATTCCACCCTTTTTAATTTCAGTTACTAGTAAGTGAAAATGGTTAGGCATTATTGCGAAACTAACAATTTTTACAGTTCTGTTTTTTTGGATTTCTTCAAGATCCTTATTGTCAATGTTAAACCCTTGACGTTTAATATAATAAGTGACTTGGCGGCCTATATTATTAAATACTAAAGAAGATTGCAAATATAGAATTAAAAATAATAATCTTACCCAATCTCTTTCGTCGATAAATATATTCTGTTTATTTACCCCGCGATTGTACAGGTGATAATATTCACCGGGCGCAATAGTTACTTTTCTCATTTAGTTATTTTAACATATTAAATCCTAACATGTTAAACCCTCAGGGTTTAACATGGGTTGGGGGTTTAACATAGATAGGTTGGAGACTATATTTAACATTGGAGTGATGAGAAGCTATTGAACTATAACAAATAGTTGATTTTGCTTATCTTCAATGTTATGTTAAGTTAACTATTTAATATGTCCATCAAATTAGAGGTAAAAACCAGGGAAAAGGGCGGGGTCAACCAGTTAAGGCGGGCCGGTTTTGTGCCGGGCGTGGTTTATGGCCGCGGCACCGAAAGCACTAATGTGGCGGTGGCCAGGACCTTGCTGGAACAGGCGCTTAAAACGGTTGGTGAAAATACCCTGCTGGAACTGGAAGTCGGCGGCGGAAAATCCAAACATGTTTTAATCCACGACCTCCAAAGAGATCCGGTCAAAGAACTTTTGAGCCATGTTGATTTTTTAGAAGTGCGTTTGGACCAAAAAATCAAGGCCGACATTCCTTTGGTGTTTATCGGCGAATCTCCGGCGGTTAAAGAACTGGCTGGAGTTTTAGTGCGCAGCATCCAACATATTGAAGTTGAAGCCCTGCCGCAAAATCTACCCCATAATATAGAGGTGGATATTTCCAACCTTAAAACTTTTGAAGACCGTATTACCGTAGCCGATATTAAAGTCGGGCTTAATGTTAAAGTGCTTTCTAAACCGGAAGCCGTTGCGGCTTCGGTGGTGCCGCCCAGAAGCGAAGCAGAACTGGAGGCCTTAAAAACAGAAGTGGTGGAAGACGTTTCTAAGGTTGAAGGCGTGGTCAAACCGGAAACGCCCGCCGAAAGCGGAGCCGAGGGCAAGGGAGGTAAAGAAAAAGAAACGGAATCTAAAAAAGAATAACTACCTAGTAAAATATGCTAGAATAAAACCGATGTCTAAAAGAATGTCGGTTTTATTTAATTTAACGGTTTTTTTGTTGGTTTTGTCGCTTATTTTTACATTAGCGGTTTTTGATCAAGGGTTGGTTTGGGCGCAGGATGCCGCCCAGCGGGCCCAATTAGAAACTCAAATAAGCTCTATAGAATCGGAGATTGCCGCGTTGGATAAAGACTTGGTCCAGATTCGAGGCCGCAAAGAGACCCTTAAAAACGAAGTCGCCCGTTTGGACGGCGAAATAAAAAGGGCCGAGCTTACCATCAAGGGCCTTAATTTGTCCGTGCGCCAAACGGAAGGCAATATTTCTTTAAGGAGCGAGAGTATTAAGGAAGCCGAGGTAAAAATTTCCAAACAAAAAAATTCGCTCTCGGAATATTTACGCACCATATACAAACAAAATGAACTTTCGCCTATAGAAATTCTTTTAGTTAAAAAAGACCTATCCCAATTTTTTCAAGAAGTTTCGGCGCTGGAGAATGTTCAACAAGATCTTAACCAATCGCTGGACGATTTGGCGGTTTTAAGAGCTCAACTACAGA
>JACQLN010000042.1 GCA_016204035.1 Parcubacteria group bacterium
GGCGAACGCGAACCCGCCATCACGATCCCACCTGCCGTCAGGCCCGTCGTTGCACGCGTAGAGCCAGCGACCATCGACGCTACGGTCCGCGTAGAGCAAGCGCGGAACGCCGTCGGAATCGTTGATGGGTTCGTGCATGGCAACGATCCAGATCAGCCCCATAGCTTCGATCTCCTTGTCCGTGAACTTCTCACGGATGAGGCAGACCAGTTCGGCGTTCGGCTTCGAAAGCTTGCGCTTGTCGGCCTCGGCGCGAATCTTCTTCGTGATCCGGTCGTTGTCCTTGAAGAGCATGCCCTTGAGAACGGCGACTTCGGTCGTCACGCCGCTGGTCGGCTTGAAGTCCGGCGAACGGAGCACCTGCTTGGCGTAGTCTCCGACGCGAAAACCGTTGCCTTCCAGACGCTTGATCCAGTCCTCGCCGGTCGTGCCGTCGCTGGTGACCGAGAAGTAGATGACGCCGTTTTCCTCGCGCCACGAACGGGTCGGTTCGGAAACCGAAAGTTCGTCGCGGAGAAAACGGAGCGCCATGTCGTGGCCACCGAGCTTCTTGACGATGGCGTTGGGTTGGCCGGCGGTAAGTCCGGCGGATGCGAATTCTGTGCTCATGATTGTATCTCCTTGGGCTAATTTGCCTGTTTTCGTTTTCCTCTAATCCGAGGAGGAACCATGGCCTGTGTGGTCATAGCGAGGAATGGCCTAGTTTTAAGCCACTTTTCGCTATAACCACCTCGCAAGTTTATGTTAAAGAGCTTATTAAGGTACAATACAAGTATAGCAAACTGTAAAGAAGAAGTCAAGGGTTCGTTATGTTTCATATCTTATACATAGGTTTTAGTTAGTGTTTGAGCCATCTTTTAGGCAGGGGTTAAACCCTGTAAACCCATTCGGTTTTTTGAACCATGGTTTCAAAGTTGAAATTTTTAACTACTAATTTTTTTAATCTTTCAATTCTGGCTTGAACCTTATTATTATCTTCATCCAAATCGTTAAGAACTAACTCGGCCAATTCGCCTTTGGCTTTGGGTTTGGCTAATAAACCATCATCGCCGACAATCTCACGGACACCGCCCACTTCGGTGGATACAATTCTTAATCCAGCCA
Source organism: Parcubacteria group bacterium (assembly GCA_016204035.1). Taxonomy (GTDB): domain Bacteria; phylum Patescibacteriota; class Minisyncoccia; order JACQLN01; family JACQLN01; genus JACQLN01. The sequence continues at coordinate 1,105 of JACQLN010000042.1, forward strand.
ACGCCGCCTCTAGAACAGAGTAAGGCAATCCCTCTTTTATGGAACTCAAAACCAAAAAATCAAATGTTTTTAAGTATTGCGAGGCATTTGGTATATCACCCGTCAAGAAAACATTATCGCCTAAATTCAGTTCTTTTATTCTTGGTTCTATTCTCTGCCTTTCGGGACCATCACCGAAGATAACCAGGGATATATTTTTATCGATCAATTTGTTTTTAATAATTGAGACTTCTTCTACTAAACGCGCTAAATCTTTATTGGCATACAGACGGCCCATATTAACCAATCTTATTCCTTCGGGTAATTGTCTGCCGATTATTTTAGCTATCTCATCACCAGCTTTTTCTCGCGGGACGAATTTAACTTCAACAGCATTATGGACCACATAAAGTTTCCGCGCTGGCGCGATTTTGTGATGCAAGGCTTGATTAAAATCATCCTGGGAAACGCAGATTATTCTATCCTTAAACCAAGCCGCTTTCCACTCCAGTAAAACCGTTAGCTTCTTTTTCCAGCTGGGCATACTCTCCTTAAAAATCCAACCATGAGCGGTGAAGATAGTTTTTGATTTATAGTTGTTAGTTGTTAGTTTATAAAAAAACGCGGCCAGCGCGCCCAGCACACCAACTTTAGAACTATTAAGGTGGATAATGTCCGGTTTTTCCTTTCTAAAAAGTTTTAACAATTCAAAGAACACCCCAATATCGTTTCCGATTCTTAATTCACGACATAAAAATTCCAAATGGTGGGTAGTTATTTTCTCGGCAGCCAGTTTCTGGAATAAATCACCATCGGCTGAACCGCCACAAGCCACCGAGACCTGATATTCATCCTTGAAGTTCTTAGCCAAATCAAAAACGTACTTTTGCGCTCCACCCACCACACCTTGGGTGATTACAAAAAGTAACCTTTTTTTGTCTACCTCCATACTTAAATGCTAACACGGATAAATATCATTTTGTATCAACAAAAAACACCCTAGAAAGGGTAATTTATTTGGCCTATTGACCTCTATACAGACGGTTTGCTACCATATAAGCATACACATGGAAAAGCACTTCTTAGGGTTTCGTCCTTAAGCGGTGCTTTTTCTTTTGCCTATCTTATGCTTAAGGGTATCCATATAAAACATCCTTTCTCGGGCTGATTTTCTTAACAAACTTGAGCATGTTTTTATATGCGGGCTTAAAATAGCGCCTAGCTTTTTATTATCATATAAATAACGCGCCAAAGAATAAAAATCTCCATCGCTTGTTACAAGTATTGCTTTATCATAACTTGGATAATCAATCATCGCCTGTAAAACCAAATCTGCGTCTATATTTCCTTTAACACCACCTCTGCCATCCGGAAGTACTGGCTTAAACTTGAGCACAAAACCAGCCTTTTGAAGTTCATCATATAAATCATTATGTTCTGGTATAAAACCAATAAATAGGTATGCGGTTTTAACTTTGTATTTTTCGGCAAGATAAACGCGAAAACGCACCCAATCCAGCGCCCAGCCTAAACTTTGAATCCCTTTGTAAACATTCTGGCTATCTATAAACGCAAAGTTATTTTCCTTATTTTTCATTTTGGCTTCACAATATCTTTATATATTTGATAATGTAAGGATGTTGTAAAAGAATTTTATTGAGCCGTGGTTACCGACTGAATAACATCCCCTTGTTGAATTTTCCTCACTACCGCCAGGCTGGCGTCATCGGCCACCTTGCCAAAAACGGTATGTTTACCATTTAAGTGCGGCTGGGGCGAATAGGTTACGATAAAAAACTGGCTGCCGTTGGTGTTAGGGCCGGAATTGGCCATAGCCAGCGCGCCCACATCCACCGGCAAAGACTTAAGATTATAATCGTAACGATAGCCAACCGATTCTAGTTGAGCGATTGTAACATCATCAACCCCGATTGATTTGGGGTTGATTTCGTCTTCAAACCTATAACCCGGCCCGCCGGAACCGACTCTGGGATCACTCGCCTCGCTGGAGCTTTGGCGAAGCGGGTCGGTTTTAGATAAGGGATCGCCGCCTTGAATCATAAAATCGCTTATGACGCGATGAAATTTAGTGCCATTATAGAAACCATCTTGAGCTAGTTTTACAAAATTGGCCACGGTTTTGGGCGCCGCGGATGGATATAATTCCAAATCAATATCGCCCTTGGAGGTGGTTAAAGTAATGTTTATTTTTTCCGAATCTTTTTGCTCCACGGTCGGTTGTATATTTTTTGAACTGCTGGACCTATTTATAAAATAATACCCGCCTAAAGCCAAAAGAACAGCTACAATTAAAAAAATATATTTCATAAATAAAAATTATACTATTCCTTTTAATTCTTCTAAAATATCCGGCGGAATGGGAATTTGGTCGCGGACGGGGCTGATGCCGGGATAACGCCAGGCAGTGATGATATGCTTTTTTGACCCCTTGATTTGATACATCACCCACAACTCCTGTTTCTTTTTTGATCCGGCCGGCTGCATGCAGGCCACCGTTCCTTCGGCCACACCATTCTCTACTCTCTTAGGAGCGCGGATGATTCTTTTAACAATGCTTTCCGACAGCCGATAGTATTGCATCTTACCGACCACATGGCGGGTCCAGCTGTATTTAGCATCGTCTTTGGGAAACTTCCAATTCATACGTTAAGCGGTAAACGGTAACGAAGCCCGTATCGTAAATATGGTTACGTAATTCGTCTTTTGAATTTATCCCAAGCTTTACCAAGATTATAAAGCTGTCGGCCTGATTTATCATAAACATCAACTAATTCTGTAATAAGATCTTTACTTACCTTATAAAGATCCCGACATTGTTCCAAACTTACAATCGTTTCATTACACTCACTCATTGCATCATCTAAGTACTTTTGGAAGCCAGCTTTTTGGTGTCTTTTGGCATAACCCTCCGCTATTAATCTGGGAGTGGATTTGCATGAGCGACTAAGCTGATCCTTAAGATCATACCTTTCCGAATCTGGTAGTTTAGGAACGACTTCTCCCATAACCGAAAGCATAGCTTGATAAGTATTTTGATACACTTCCAAATCCCTAAAACTTTTTATTGGTCTTCCGTCTTGCATCTCAATTTACTTTTAACTCTTAACGCTAAACGAAACGGGCCTCGTAACCCTTAAACGTAAACCGAATATTACTGTTCAACATCGCGCTTGAACTCTTTTTTGTAAATATCCAACAAAGAAAACAACAGCGACAAAAGCAGCGGCCCCAGCAAAAAACCGACCGCGCCGAAAAACTCCAAACCGCCTAAAACCGAAATCAAAATAAAAAAAGGATGGATGTTGATGCCCCGTTCAAAAAGTTTGGGGCGCAATAAATTATCCACACTGCCCACTATTACCGCTCCCCATAGCAATAAACCCAAAGCCGCGCCGGAAGAACCGATACTAAACAAATAAATTAAACCCGGTATTATCACCAAGGCCGTGCCTAACATCGGAATAAGCGCCGCGATTATACCGATGGTGCCCCAGATGGCCGGATTAGGAATGCCGAAAATAAAAAAACCGGCGCCGGTAAGCACGCCCTGGATTACAGCCACCAACAGCGAGCCCTTAATAACCGAGCTTACTGTTAAAGATAATTTATTAAAAACCTGATCGTCGTATTCGTCGGCCAGCGGGCTTAAGCTCATAATCACTTTTTTTAATCTGTCGCCGTCCTTAAGCAAATAGTACAAAGCCATCAAAGCCAAGAACAAAGAGAAAACGGCGCCGGAAACTCCCGAAAAAACACTGCCCAGATTGCGCACAAAAAAGTTTAGTATCTTTTCAAAAACCGCCATAAAATCAAAAGACAGGCCGGGTGAAATGTTTTGCAGTTGGGTGTTTATAATACGATTCAAATCGCCCACATAGGCCTCGCCGCTACCGTCCCTAAAAATAGAATAAACCACGCTGGCTTCCTTAAAAACCAATGTGCTTAAAAAAGCGATGGGGATGATGATAATCAACACGGTGAGTAAAACGGTGGCCAACGAGGATAAACCTGCTCGCCCACCCAATCGCTTTAGGATCCAATTATAGACGGGTCTAAAAGCCACCGTTAGCGTTAGAGCCAACACCACCGCCCCAATAAAAGGCAGAAACATGGCCACATTAAGCGCCAGCACCGCTAAAAACACGGCCACAAAAAAATAGATTTGAACGTTTTTATCTGTCATACGGCTATTATATAACGGCAACGGATGATTTGATAGCTTTCTATTTAATTACCTATATACATTATGGTCGCCCGCGTCTAAAAAAACCGCCTTATGAGCGGTTACCAACTTAAAAACAATCCTGTATTTTTCGTCTATCGAGAATGAATAAAATTCTTTTAACCGGCCGTGCAGTTTGTGTGTTTTTAATTGCGGAGAAAAACAATTCCGGCGGAATAAAATTTCTTTTTGCTCGGCCTTTTTTTGAATACGTAAAGTCAATCTGCGGTAGGCCTTTTTGAAATTGGAAGAATATTCAATCTCCATGCCTTAAACTGCGCAAGGATTTTAATACTTTGGTCCGCCCTTGTTTGTATTCGCGCATACCCGCTCGAAGAATCCTCAAAGCATCACTCTCGTTAAGGGTAGAGTAGTATTGAAAATTAGACTTTTCCATAAGCCGACGAGGCACTTTTAGCACCACATAATCTTTTTTTGTTTCCAGGATTGATATATTCATACCACTTTAGAATAACTTTATTATTAAACAGCGTCAATCAAAATTAAAAAAGACCCCGGGAGCCAAGGGCTAGAAAAGCCCAAGATTCCCAGGGTCAACCCCGTTAGAGACCCGCCCTCGCCAGCAGGCGAGCGGCTTCGGCCGCCTAGGGGCGGCCTTGGCTCTAACGGGGTCAAACTACTTATGCGCGCAGAGCCGCGGGGCAGTTGTCGTTCCAATCGCATTCGAGCCAGAACTGGTTACAGAACCATCTGCCGACATGCCAGTAGAGAAAGCGCACACACATCTTATCTTCCCGGTCGCGGTAGATGGTGCCCCAGAAGAATACAGACTTGTCCTTCCACGCCTCGGGAATGAGGTGCGGGTGGGCGAGCAGGTAGTCCAGGACATTGGCGGGTAGAACCGGGTGAAACGCGAGATCCCTCTTGAGATCCTCGCCTTTGACGAATTCATGCTTCTGCTCATTCGAGAGGTAGAGCGCGACCTTGGAGGGGTTCCATTCCAGCAGGCCACGCGCCCGATGCGGAAGCTGGTCGGCCTCGTCTACGCTCAAGCCCTCGGGCAGGAACGGGTCGGCATCGCAGTCAATGAGATGCAAGGCAGCAACAGGATACTCATCCTGCAAACTTTTGAGTACCCGCATCACCTTATCAAAAGGTATTCTTCCACGTTTTACACCTTGGTCAACTTGCTCTACAAGGTCACGAAACTCCTCCAATGCAACATCGGAAATACATGTGTCCATGCTTGCCTCCTTGTGATTTATTTGCGCGTATTTTCATTTTCCTCTCATCCGAGGAGGAACCATGACCTATACAGCCATAGCCAGAAATTACCCAAGGTGGGTCCTTCATTTTGTTTAGGATGACCTTCGGTCACTTGTGGCTATGGCCGCGCGTATTCTGTAAGTAAATTTGTATTAAAGAACTATATTTTAGGTACAATACAAGTGTAGCAAATTGTAAAGGAAAAGTCAAGAGTTTGTATTTACTAAGTATTTAAGCTATTTTATTGGTGTAAAACCCTTCAACACATAGACGAACAAATAAAAATGTGATAGTCTGTTTTTACCTTCGCAAAAGGTGAAAACACCCCGAGAGTATTCGAGGGGTTTCTATTTTAATGCTGGATAATTCTAAAATCAGAAACATCGCCATAATTGCGCACATTGACCACGGTAAAACCACCCTGGTTGATTTTTTGCTTAAGCAGGCCCACACCTTTAGGGAAAATTCCGAAGAAATGGGCCAGGATTTAATAATGGATTCGGGCGAACTGGAACGCGAGCGCGGTATTACCATTATGGCCAAAAACGCCGCCATAAATTACAAGGACTATAAAATAAACATTATTGATACGCCCGGACACGCCGACTTTGGCGGCGAAGTGGAACGCACGCTTAATATGGCCGACGGAGTTTTGCTTTTGGTGGACGCCCAGGAAGGCCCGATGCCCCAAACCCGCGTGGTGCTTCAAAAGGCCCTGCAGTTGGATCTAAAGCCGATTGTGATTATAAACAAAATAGACAAACCGGCGAGCCGCGTGGCCGAAGTTGAAGAAGAAATAAACTCTTTGTTTCTGGAACTGGCGCACCACGAAAGCCAGCTGGATTTTCCCGTTCTTTACGCCGTTGGCCGCGCCGGCCAGGCCTTTGAAAAAATTCCGCTGGCTGGAAGCGACACCAGCGGCGCCACTTTGGAAGTTTTATTTGAAAAAATAATTTCCTATATTCCCGCTCCCAAAGGCAACGCCGCGGAACCGTTGCAGATATTGATAACTTCTTTGGATTACGATGATTTTAAGGGCACCTATGCCATCGGGCGGATAGCCCGCGGCACCGTTAAAGCCAAAACCGCGGTAGTGGTAGTTGACCCCAAAAAAGGCAATATAAAAGGCCGCATTGAAAATGTTTTTACCTGGCAGGGCTTAAAACGCCAAGAGGTAACCGAGGCCGCGGCCGGAGACATTGTGGCCTTGACCGGACTTAACGGCGTGGGCATTAATGCTACTGTGTGCGATCCTGAAAAACCCGAACCGTTGCCTTTGATCGCCATAGAAGAACCCACGCTTAAAATTTTAATCGGCCCCAATACCTCGCCTTTTGTGGGCCAGGACGGCGCGTTGTTAACCGGCCGGCAAATCCAGGAACGTTTGGAAAAAGAAATGGAAACCAACGTTAGTATGAGATTGGAAATTCAGAACGGTAAATTTTTGGTTTCGGGCCGGGGCGAACTTCATCTTTCCATATTATTGGAAACGCTGCGCCGCGAGAGCTTTGAACTGGAGGTAGCCAAACCCCAAGTCATTACTAAAATAGAAAACGGCGCGGTCTTAGAACCCTGGGAAGAAGTTTTAATAGACACGCCCGAAAAAAATCGCGGCATAGTTTTGGCGGAACTGGCTAAAAGAAAAGCCCAGTTGGCCGATACTTTCCCCCACGCCAACGACGTAAGATTTGTTTACAACATGCCTACCCAGGCCATGCTGGGTTTGCGCAGCGCTTTGATTACGCTCACACGCGGTTCGTTTGTTTTAAGTTCCCGGTTTATTGAATTCAAACCTAAAACCGAAGCCCCGAATAAAACCAGAAAAGGCGTTTTGATCGCCCACGAAGCGGGCTCGGCCGTGGCTTTTGGTTTGGAAATCGCCCAGGGACGGGGCGTTACTTTTGTGGAACCCGGCACCGCTGTATACGAAGGCATGATCGTGGGCGAAAACAGCAAGGAGCAAGATATAGAAATAAACGTCTGCAAAGGCAAACAGCTTACCAATATGCGTTCCAAAGGCAGCGACGGCATGATCCAGCTGGCGCCGGCGGTGGCTTTGAATTTGGAACAATCTTTGGATTTTTTGGAAAACGATGAGCTTTTAGAAATCACGCCTAGAAACCTGCGCCTGCGAAAAAAATATTTAACTAAAAACGAGCGGGAGAAAAAATCTGTAAAATAAAACAAACCCATGGAGGCAAGTTTCCGTTTTCGCCAAAGAAGAGAAACATCGCCCCGAACTGCCCTCATGGAGAAGACTTTAATGTTTTTTAAGATGAGAGGCTCCATGACAGGCAGTGAGGGGTGATGTTTCTTGGATAACGAGAGGGCTTGTTTGTTTTGTTAAGAAGCTTGCCGGAACACGTTAAGATATTTCTCGTAAAAACAAAAACACCCCTCGTCGACCTTACGGTCTCCTCGGGGTGTTTTTGCAACAACTGGATTTACCAATCGTTGCGGCGACCGCCGCCAAAACCTCCGCCTCCGCTGCCGCCTCGGTTGAAACCGCCGCCACCGCCGGTTCGGCGAGGAGGCCTTTCGCTCATAGGACGAGCTTCGTTAACGGTGAGTTTTCGGCCGTCTAATTCTTTGCCGTTCCACATCTCAATCGCTTTTTCAGCGTCTTCATCATTGGTCATCTCCACAAAGCCAAAGCCCCGGGAGCGGCCGGACATCTTGTCCATAATGATGGAAGCTGATTCCACAGCACCTGCCTGTGAGAATGCGTCGCGCAAAGAATCTTCGGTGGTGCTGTAAGACAAACCACCAATGTATAGCTTTTTAGCCATTATAATTCTTACTCACTTTTAATTTTGTGTAAGGCGACCTCTCCGGCCTTGTTCTTACTTATTAAAAGGAGTAAGAAAGCGCGCTAGAGAACCCCGCTTTCGCCCCGATTGTGATCGGAGCACCAACTGGGCTAGACTTACAACTACTATATTTATAAACCAAGCATTCTAAAAAAGCAATCCCCAACCCTGTTGGCCTAAGCTTAGCTTAGGCCAAGTTGACAAAATTAGACACCAAATGTTAAGTTAAAATCAGCAAAAAAGCGCAGTTCTTTTCCATCCAAAGCCGTGTTTGACGCGGCCTAGCCCAAGGAGGTATAAGGTGAGAAAGACTATGGTTTTGGCCGTTTTGCTGGCTGGCTTCGCGGCCAGCCAGGCGTTCGCCGGGTTGAGGATCGCCGAACACTATCCCATCCCGACGAAGGGAACCGGCGGCGACATCGTCACGTTCTTCATCAACGACGATGAGATCATGGTCACCGTGAAGCCCGCCGACACGGCCGAGATCGCCCACTACGGCGCCGGGATCAGGTTCAACCCCGCCGAGTACGAGTTCGTGGAGACAAGAGGTGCATCTGTCTCCCAAGTGGAAAACGGCCGGGTGATCGTCGCCAGTTCGTATGTGTTCTCCTCGAACGGGAGTGCGGAAGATATGAGTGTAGTCTTCCGCAAGATCAGCCCCGACTGGGGCCAGTTGGAACCGGAAGGATTGGACGTGTTCACCCGGGGTCGGGAGAGAAAGGTCTACGATTCCATTCCGGCGTTCACGCCCAACCCCAGCACCGCCTTACCGGAGAAGTTGGAGCTGTTCCAGAACTACCCCAACCCCTTCAATCCCTCCACCGAGATCCGCTTCTCGCTGGCTGGTGAGGGGCCGGTAGAACTGGCCATATACAATATGGTCGGCCAGAAGGTGCGGACGCTGGTCAGCGAGCCGCTCGCGGCCGGCGAACATAGCGTCCAATGGGACGCCGCGGATGACTCCGGACAAGCAGTATCGGCCGGTATCTACTTCTACCGGATCAGCACTCCCAACGGAGAACTGGTCCGGAAGATGCTTTTTCTGAAGTAGCACAACACCGCCCGCGATGCCTAAGCATCGCGGGCGCCTTTTATTTTTAATCCACAATAAAATTACTGATTGAAATCCAAACTTAACTAAAAACGAGATGTTGTTGAGCGACTTCGGGGAGGTTTAGTTATTTAAGATAGGGTGGGGCGAAGAGCTCCTCCCTGCAGGAGCGAAACAGTATCTCGTTTTTAATATTAACAACCAAAATTAATCCAGTTTCATCAACATACCCTTGGTCTTGACCCTGGCAAACATTCGGATAAAAAACCAAAGCACTAAAACCAAATAAAAAGCATTGGTGCCGAAAGCCCAAAATAATTTATCGGCCGGCAGAGTTCCGGTGGCAATCACCGCCCGCATACCTTCAAAAACATGCGTGGTGGGTAAAGCTTGGGCCACGTACTGCAACCAGTGCGGTAAAACGGATACCGGATAAAACACCGCGCTAAAAGGCTGGAGTAAAAATATCAAACCGAAAGCCAAAACCTGCGCCGCGCTGCCGAAACGCAAAATAATGGCGGTGGTGAAAAAGCCCAGCGTCCAACCGAAAACCAGCAAATTGATCATAAAAGGAATAAGATACAAACCGAATCCTAAAAAATTAAACTGATACAGCGTCCAGGCCAAGCCGGCCATCACCACACCCACAATCGCTATCCTAACCAGGGCTATCAAAACGCTGGCCGTTAAAAATTCCGCCAGCTTGAGCGGCGTTACAAAAATATTCAGTAAATTGCGTTCCCAAACTTCTTCCAAAAAAGAGGTGGAGATGGTGCGTTGGGATTGGCTCATTAGATCCCAAAAAATAATGGCACCTAAAAGCACCGTGACCACGCTAAAATCAGCCACATTCAATTTATCCAAGTAAGCGCTTAAAAAACCCCAAAGCAAAAGTTCTAAAATCGGCCAAAAGAAAATATCCATCAGCCGAGGCACGCTGCGCTGGTAAAGATACAAATGGCGGATTAATAAAGCGTTTATACGGTGGAGTTTCATAGTAATTAAAACATTTTTAAAAATTTTCAATTATCAATTTACAATTTTCAATCAATGCTCCAATAATCAATTATCAAACGATTTTGAAAATTAAGAAATTGAAAATTCATTGAAAATTGAGCCTTGAGAATTGATAATTAAGTTTCATGACTATGTTCTCTCGCTATCGCTATAAAAAGATCATTCAAATCCTTGTGTCCATACTTCTTAACCAGCTCATCAGGCGTGCCATCGTCTTTAAGTTTGCCCTTTTGGATAAAAATAACCCGATCGCAAATTTCCTCCACTTCCATCATATTGTGCGAAGTATAAAGAATGGTAATATTTTTCTCTTTTTGGATTTTTTTTAAGAGCTGGCGGGTGCGGTCGGCTATATCCGGATCCAAAGAAGAGGTGGGTTCGTCTAAAAGCAATAGTTTAGGGTCGTTTAACAACGCTTTGGTTAAATTGAGCCGGGTCAGCTGGCCGGTGGAAAGCTGGGTGGTCATTTTACCCAGAAATTCCCTGATGCCGAAAAAATCGGCCAGTTCGTCTATTTTATGTTTGATATTTTTAACGCCGTAAAGCCGCGCGAACGTGGCCAAATTTTCCCGAACCTTAAGATTGCCGGGCAAAGTCACGTAGGGCGAGGAAAAATTAACCCGGCCCATTATTTCTTCGCGGTGGTGTTTCATATCCAAACCAAAAATTTCTATATCTCCGCCGGTGGGCGTAACCAAATCCAAAATCATTTGGATGGTAGTGGTCTTGCCCGCGCCGTTAGGCCCCAACAGGCCGGTAATAGTGCCCTGCTCCACCCCAAAAGACAAATTATCAACGGCTGTTACCCCGTTGAATTTTTTAACCAGATTTTTTGTTTCGATTATATTCATTTGCGTGCTAAAGCTTCCAAATCTTTGCGATATCTTTTGATAAAATTCTGTGTCCATTCTTCGGTCTTTTTTACATTTTTACTATTGATATGCTTAAATCTTGGGATTATCTTGCCATCTATTTTAACTTTTTCCAAAAACATATCTAGCGGCCGAACCCATATTGAATGATCATTATACAAGGCCTGATATACTACTAACTCTTCTAGAGTTTCACTGTGCCTAGCAACACTTAAAACCTTATACTTATTTCCTTTATAGTGTTCATATTCTCCCAACTTTAAAGATTTAGCTTTTTTAGAAAAGGGTTTTAATTTATTTTCCATGACACTTCTTGTATTTCTTCCCGCTGCCGCAGGGGCAGGGATCGTTACGGCCGGTTTTGTCTCCCGATCTGGCTATATTGGCACCGCCGTCTTTAGCCGAAATAACATATTTGACTGGTTGGGGTGGCCCGACTATGCCGACCTTGAATATCAAACTAGCCACTTGGCTTTCAAAAGCGCCCAAGAGGCCCTGAAACATCCGGTGGCCTTCGGTTTTGTATTCTACCAAGGGATCGCGCTGGCCGTAAGCCCGCAAATTAACCGAATCGCGCAAATGCTCCATTTCGTCCAAATGGTCCATCCATAATTCGTCTATTGTGCGCAATAAAACCAGTTTTTCCACTTGGCGCATATTTTCCAAACCCAATTCCCGTTCGCGGGCCTGGTACGATTTTTCCAACAAACCGGAAAAAAGATCGGTTAGTTTTTCCCGGTCTGATTTTATTTTTTCGGCCTCGGTTTCCAGGTCTTTGATCGCTTCGGAGCTAAGAGACATTACGCCGGCCACGCCCTTCAAAATGCCGACCACGTCAAAACCGCCCGTTTCGGTCAGTTGATTGACCGCCACCAAGTTTTCGGCCTCTCCCCTCAAAATATCTAACACTCTCTCTTTGTTTTTTATTGGAGCGTCTGGCCCAATAAACTCCCGGCGCATTTTGTAAACCACTTCGCGGTGTTTGTTCATAACTTCGTCGTATTCCAAAACATGCTTTCTGGTATCAAAGTGGTAACCCTCAATTTTGGCCTGGGCCGACTCTATGGCCTTGGAAACCAAACCGCTTTTAATGGCTTCGTCTTCGGGAATGTTAAAACGCGCCATTAAACCCTTGATCCTGTCGCCGCCGAAAACTCGCATCAAGTCGTCTTCCAAAGAAACAAAAAACTGCGACTGGCCGGGATCGCCCTGGCGGCCGGCGCGGCCGCGCAATTGGTTATCTATGCGCCGGGCTTCGTGGCGTTCGGTGCTAAGAACAAACAATCCCCCCGCTTCGCGAACTTCGTTCGCTTCGCGGGGCGAGCCCGGGTTACCCCCTAAAATAATATCCACGCCCCGGCCGGCGATGTTGGTGGCTAAAGTCACCGCGCCCACCTGCCCGGCTTGAGCGATAATTTGCGCCTCGGCTTCGTGATTTTTGGCATTAAGCACTTTATGCGGCACGCCTATTTGGTTAAGCAGGGCGCTCACCTGTTCGTTTTTTTCTATAGAGCCCGTGCCCAGCAACACCGGCTGGCCTTGCTCGTGGAGTTCTTTGACTTTTCTAAGCACCGCCTGAAACTTGCCTCTTTCGGAGCGGTAAATAACATCCGGCTCGTCCTGCCTGATCATGGGCTTGTGGGTCGGCACGGTCACCACGTCCAAATTGTAAACTTTATGAAATTCTTCCTGCGAAGTGGCCGCCGTGCCCGACATGCCCGCTATTTTTTTATAAAGGCGAAAATAATTTTGAAAAGTGATGGTGGCCACCGTGCGCGATTCACGCTTAATCATCACCCCTTCTTTGGCTTCTATGGCCTGATGCAAGCCCTCGGAATATCTGCGGCCCGGCATTAAACGGCCGGTAAATTCATCTACAATAACCACCTCGCCGTCTTTAACAATATAATCTTTGTCGCGCTTAAAAAGAATTTCCGCCTTTAAGGCCTGCTCCAAATGATGCACCAACCGGATGCCGCCTTCTGCGTAAAGATTGGCCACGCCCAGCAGACTTTCAACTTTAGAAATGCCCGGTTGGGTTAAAGTTACGGCGCGTCTTTTTTCGTCCACAATATAATGCTCTTCGCGATTTAGTTTGGGCACCAACCGCGCGAATTTTTGATACAGTTCGCCCGATTCTTCGTCGGGCTGGGAAATTATTAAGGGCGTGCGGGCTTCGTCTATTAAAATACTGTCCACTTCGTCCACGATGGCAAAGTTCCAACCACCTTTAGTGGAAGATCTTTGCGATAATTGATCTTCGCCATAAACCAAATTGTCTCTTAAATAATCAAAACCATACTCGTTGTTGGTGCCGTAAGTAATGTCAGCCCGGTAAGCCTCGCGCCTGGAACACGGCCGCAAAAATTCATGGACGACTTTGAATCCCCCGATTGTATCTCTGACTTCATCAAGTTTTGAATTTGGATCATTGGAATTTGGGATTTGTTTAGAAATTAGAAATTGTGAATTGGAAATTTTAGAACTTTGATGTGAAGCATCATAGAGATAGCTATTATCGTGGTTGATGCACCCAACCGACAAGCCGAGTGCCGCATAGATCTGTCCCATCCAGACCGTATCGCGCCGGGCTAAATAATCGTTGACGGTGACTATATGAACCCCTTGGCCGGCCAAAGCGTTAAGATAAACGGCCAATGTGGCGGTTAAAGTTTTACCCTCGCCGGTGCGCATTTCGGCGATCTTGCCTTCGTGTAAAACCAAACCGCCCACCAGTTGAACGTCAAAGTGGCGCTGGCCCAAAGTGCGCGTGGCCGCTTCGCGGCAGGCGGCAAAAGCCGCGGGTAGAATATCGTCCAGTGTTTGGCCGCCAGCCAATAACAATTTGAATTCCGCAGTTTTGTTTTTTAATTCTTCGTTGGAAAGTTTTTTTAACTCCGGCTCCAAAGCGTTGATTTCGGCCACAACCTTAAAAGCCCGCTTAAGAAAGCGGTCATTTTCAGTGCCAAAAATGTTCCTTAAAAAGCCCATAATATACAAGACTATTGACAGCCAGCCAGCCAAAGAATATACTTATGCCATAATCACGACGAAGAGGGTTCTCTAAGGGTTTCATCCCGACGAGAGCCCTTTTCATTTTCCCCTATACTTCAACTTCTCTCGTAGAGAATTCATAAAATCAAAAATGTTCCTATTTGGTGAACTCAATCGTTTCAGTAACCCAGAATATTGTTTTTGATTTGGAATGATCATTTTTTTAAGTTTGTCTATTTTAAGTAGATATTCAACCAAACAATAAAAATCTCCATCGCCAGAAACAAGCACGGCTTGGTCAAAGTTTTTTAGTTCAATCATTGTATGTAAAACCAATTCTGCATCCACGTTTCCTTTAACTCGTCCATCTGATAACTCCAGTGTCGGCTTAAAAATACAAACATAACCCATATTTTGCAAAGACGTATAAAGAGTTTCATTTCCAGCTACATAACCAATAAATAAAAATGCTTTGGTTACTGCGTATTTATCTTTTAGATACGGCCGAAAACGACCAAAATCCAATCTCCACCCAAGCTCTCTGATACTTAGATTCAGATTCTGGCTATCTATAAACGCATAATTATTTTCCTTGTTTTTCATGTAAAAACACTACCATATCAAGATACCTAATTTAGGGCAAAATTAAAACCCCCGCGTCAGACGCGGGGGTTAATCAAAAGCGGCCGCTTTGGTGTTTATGTTAATCTTTTATGTCGTAATTTTTCTACTTTAGCTTCTATTTCATCCACCAACAGATCCATACCCTCTTGGTAGGCCTGAAGATGCGCGCTTTCAAGCAACCCAAAAACCTCTTCCATCAAACCGGCTTCCAGACAAAGTTCGGCTTGAGCCATTTGCGCAAGAACCTGCCCTTCGTTACTGCCATAGCCCGAAACTTTTTTTTCTTGAAGGATTTTCCATTCAACCACCATTTGCCTGATTTCTGGATCCTCATAATTTCTGGTTTTTAATTTTTCAAC
>JACQLN010000038.1 GCA_016204035.1 Parcubacteria group bacterium
AAGAAGGCGGCCGCCATACTCCTTTCTTTAAGGGGTATAAGCCGCAGTTTTACGTTCGTACCACCGATGTTACCGGAGAAATTATATTGCCCGAAGGCACCGAAATGGTTATGCCGGGCGATACCGTTAAATTAGCCGTTAAACTGATTGCTCCGGTGGCTTTGGAAGAGAAACAAAGATTTGCCATCAGAGAAGGCGGAAAAACAGTCGGCGCTGGCGTGGTTACCAAAATAAGCAAGTAGAACCAGCTCCACATTTGCACTTTTAGATGAAAATATGGCTACAGCAATAAAGAAAGCAACTACGGAAGAAATTAAGCAGCGGCTGCGGATCAAGATAAAAGCTTATGATTCCAAAATCATAGATGCTTCCTGTAAGCAGATTGTGGATATTGCTTTGCGCAACGGGGCCGAAGTCGTAGGGCCGGTGCCTTTGCCGACGGAGATTCATAAGTATACGGTTAACCGATCCACTTTTGTGCACAAGGATTCGCGGGAGCAGTTTGAAATGAGATCCCATAAAAGGTTGATTGATATCTTGAACCCCAATCCCAAAATCATAGACGCGCTGATGAATCTTAATTTGCCGGCCGGGGTGGACATTGAGATCAAGATGTAGTTGATTTGATAAATCGTAGCTAGTTTTATTTAAGGAATAGAATCTGGATAATCCCGCGTGTTAGGTTAAAAGGCCGGGGTCTCCCCGGTTCTTTTATTGAGAAAAACGTGAAATATATTATAGGAGAAAAATTGGGTTGCACGCAGTTAATCAGCGACAAGGGTGAAATAATCCCGGTAACTTTGATTGGGGCCGAATCGGCAGTGGTGACTCAAATTAAAACCCCCGAAAAAGACGGTTATGCGTCGGTTCAGGTGGCCAGCGGTTCTAAAAAAGAAAAAAATGTTAATCGGGCCGCTAAAGGCCATTTTAAGGGCCTGGGTAATTTTAGGTTTGTTAGGGAATTTAGATTTTCCGGTTCGGCGGACTATAAAGTGGGGGACAAGTTCAGTTTGGCCGATTTTTCGCCCGGCGAGATGGTCAAGGTTAGTTCCAAATCTTCCGGGAAGGGTTTTCAGGGCGTGGTTAAAAGACATGGTTTTTCGGGTGGCCCGGCTTCGCACGGACATAGAGATGTTTTAAGAAAACCAGGATCTATTGGCGGAAGATTTCCCCAAAGAGTTCTTAAAGGTAAAAGAATGGCCGGCCGGTTGGGTGGAGACAGGGTAACCGTTAAAAATTTAGAAGTCGTGAAAGTAGATTCTGAAAATAAGGTTATGGCTGTTAGAGGAGCAGTGCCCGGCAGGAAAGGGACGATGGTGGAAATCAGATCTTAGATCTCAAATCCTGTATCTTTTATCTTAAAGGGATATAAGATTCAGGATACAAGATATAGAGATTATAAAACGTGGAAACCAAAATATACAATCAAGCGGGCGAAGAAACGGGAACGGTTGTATTGCCGGAATCTGTTTTTGGGTTGGCGCAAAATTCGGATCTGGTTCATCAAATCAGGGTTAGTATGCTGGCCAATGCCAGGCGCCCGGTGGCCCATACCAAAGACCGATCCGATGTTAGGGGCGGCGGCAAAAAACCTTGGCGGCAAAAAGGCACCGGCCGAGCCCGGCATGGTTCACGCCGGTCGCCTATCTGGAAGGGCGGCGGTGTCAGCCATGGGCCCAGAAAAGATAAAATCTACACCCAAAAAATAAATTCAGGCATGGCTAAAAAAGCTCTCAACACCGTGTTAAGTTCCAAATTCAAAGCCGGACAAATCAAGGTGATAAAAGATTTTAGTTGGGAAAAGGTCAGCACCAAGAAATTTGCCGATTGGGCCGCTCAAGTCGCGGAAAATAATTTTACAAGTTTACTGGTGGTGCTGGGTAGCGGCGAAAAAAATATATTTCAATCAGGCAGAAATTTAAGCAATGTAAAAGTTGAAAACGCCAGCCAGCTTAACATTTTAGACGTTTTGAAATTTAAGAAAATAGTTTTTACCGAATCGGCCTTAGCCGGTTTGGTTGAACGGGCCAAACTTAATAAATAATTTATGGCTTTTTTTGGATTAAAAAAAGAGAAAAAAGAAAAAAGCGCCGCCGCCGCTGTTGTTTTGGCCGCGAAAGCACCGGTAAAATCAGTCGCGCCTGTTTTAAGAAAACCGGTGGTTTCGGAAAAGGCCTTAGATATGGAAAGTGTCGGCAAATATGTGTTTGAGGTTGCTGACGGCGCGACTAAACCGGAAATTAAAAAAGAAATTGAAAAGCTTTACGGAGTCAAAGTAAAAAAAGTTAATGTTGTAACCGTGCAGCCGCAATCAATCTTTTTTAAGGGCCGGTCCGGTCGCCAAAATGGTTTCAAAAAGGCCCTGGTTAAATTGCGGTCCGGGCAAAAAATTGAAGTTCTGCCTAAGTAAAAACAAATGAATATGACCCCAGCACCAAAATCCAGCCGAGTCATTGCCATAAAGTCGTATTACAGCGAAACGCCTGCGGCTTTCTTGTTGCATTTACAAACGTGTGTTTCTAGATTTGGTGCGGGGTCTATATTTTGCCTGCCCGACTTCGCCTTGAGCATATTATCGTCAAAAATGATTGATAGTTGTAATAAAGTAATTATTATCGGTGATAATATGACGGCGAACTCAAGGCGGGCGGGTAGTCGCTCGCTAACGCTCACGAACAAAATATGAAGTTCTACAAACCTACATCACCATCGCGGCGCAACATGAGCGGTATTGAATACCGAAAGTTTATTACGGCGCAAAAACCGTTGAAATCTTTGGTTGGGAAAATAAAAACAAAAAGCGGGCGCAACAACTCCGGCCGAATAACCGTGCGTCATCAAGGCGGGGGTGTTAAAAGAAACTATCGCCAAATTGATTTGAAGCAAGTTAATGCGGGTGAATCAGCCATGGTAGAAACTATTGAATATGATCCTTATCGGACTGCTTTCATTGCGCGCGTGCTTTATAGGAATGGAGCCCGTTCTTATATTTTAGCTGCCCAAGGGCTTAAAGTTGGAGACAAAGTTGCATCGCGTCAAGATGGTCCGGCTGATCTGAATCCCGGCCACAGGATGCGGTTAAAAGAAATACCGGTGGGAACTTTCGTGTATAATGTGGAACTAAAACCCGGACAAGGGGGTAAGCTGGGCCGTTCGGCCGGGACCTCGGTTAAAATTATGGCCCGGGAGGGCGGATATGCTAACCTGCAGTTGCCATCCGGGGAAGTCAGGCAGGTTATGGAAGGATGCTTGGCTTCTATCGGTTCGGTTTCTAACCCCGAAAATTCCATGGTCACGGTGGGTAAAGCCGGGCGAACAAGATATTTGGGTATAAGACCGACCGTAAGAGGCACAGCCATGAATCCGGTGGATCACCCCCACGGCGGCGGTGAAGGCCGCCAGCCCCGCGGTCTAAAAAGGTCTAAAAATTATTGGGGCAAGGGTATTAGAGGTGTTAAGACCAGAAAAAGAAAGAATCGTTCCAATATGTTTATAGTTGAAAGGAGAAAATAAAAATATGAGCCGAAGTTTGAAAAAAGGTCCGTTTGTGGACGAAAAATTGTTAAAGAAAATAAAATCCTTGAGCCCGGGTTCTAAAGAGATTATCAAGACTTGGTCCAGGGCCTCAACCATTACGCCGGAAATGGTTGGTTTTACCATTGGCGTTCATAATGGCCGGGTGCATGTGCCGGTGGCTGTAGCCGAAGAAATGGTCGGCCATAAATTAGGCGAGTTTTCTTTAACGCGCAAATTTGTGCGCCATGGCGGTAAAATGCAGCGTGAATTGGAAGCCGCTCAAAAAGCGGCGGAAACAGCTAAGGCCCAAACCGAAAAAGAACCGGCCGCGGCGGCGCCTAAAAAATAATGAAAGTCATTGCCAAATTAAATTATCTTCATATCAGTCCCAGAAAAGTCAGATCGGTAGTCGGTGTGGTTAAAGGACTTAAACCCAAAGAGGCTTTGGCTCAGCTTAGGTTTGTGCCCAACAGGGCTTCCGAACCTTTATTCAAATTGATTAAATCGGCCATAGCCAACGCCGAGAATAATTTTTCTTTGGAAACGGATAGCCTAAAAATTTCCGAGTTTAAGGTTGATGGCGGGCCGGTTTTCAAAAGATTCCGCCCGGGTTCACGCGGCCGTTCTTCGCCCCTAAAGAAAAAAACATCCCATGTGACTTTGGTTTTAGAGGGCCAAAGAGCCGCGACGAGCTCGAGAAAAAACGCCGAGGAGAAAGCCGCCCCAATAAAAGAAGTTGCTGCCGATGAAGTTAAAACCGTCCGAACAGATAAAGAAGGCAGACGGGAAGACATTTTCAAAGCCAAACATATTCCCGTAAAAAAGACCGGATTTGTTAAAAAAATGTTTCAACGCAAGTCAATATAAAATCATGAAACTTGTAACTTGTATCTTGCACCCCGCATTTTTAAGTTTTAAGTTATAAGATATAAGCTTAAAGATTAAATCTATGGCCCATAAAATAAATCCCATAGCTTTCCGGCTCGGTATACAGAAAGATTGGAAATCGCGCTGGTTTAACATAAAGAAACTCAAAGATTTTTTGGAGGAAGATTTTATTATTAGAAAATGGTTGGAAGAAAAACTAGAAAAAGCTTCTTTGGAAAGCATAGATATTGTTAGGTCGGGTAATTC
>JACQLN010000039.1 GCA_016204035.1 Parcubacteria group bacterium
GGTTTTTTTCAGGAATCCAGCGCCGAGAAATCGTTAAACAGCATTAAAAAATTGGATGTTAAAACCGCTAGCGCGCGGCGCAATGGCCAATGGCGCACCATTCCGGCCCCCGAGATCGTCCCGGGCGATATCGTTTCCTTGAAAGCCGGCGATAAAATTCCCGCCGACGCCCGGTTGATCCAAAGTTTTGACTTTAAGGCCGACGAAAGTATTTTAACCGGTGAATCAGCCGAGGTTTTCAAAGCTGTGGGAACAGTTTCGGTTGAAACCACTATTTTTGAACAATCCAACGTTGTTTTTGGCGGCACGGTCGTGGCCGACGGTTCCGGCGAGGCGATTGTTTTTGGCACGGGAGAGAATTCCGAAATTGGGCAGGTGAGCCGTTTGCTTAAAAATCTTCCGGAAACCCCGACTCCTTTTGAAAGAAAAATAAAAAAGCTGGGTCGCTTGATTGGTCTCGCTATAATTTTAACCAGCGCCGCCATTTTAGTTTGGGGCGTGGCGCTGGGCCATAAGTTGCAGGAAATGTTTTTGGTGACGGTGGCTATAGCCGTGGCGGCTATCCCGGAAAGTTTGCCGGTGGCCATAACGGTCATTTTGGTCGTAGGCATGAAAAGGGTGTTAAAAGAAAAAGGTTTGGTTAGAAATTTGGCCGCGGCGGAAAATCTGGGCGGCACCAGCATTATTTTAACCGATAAAACCGGAACTTTAACCCGCGGCGAGATGCGGGTGGCTAAAGTTCTTACACCCGAGCGTAGAGGCGGTTTATTGGAAATGGATGCCAGCACGGCTTATGTTTCCAATCATATGCTGGTTTTATCGTACGGTATGTTGGTTTCGGAGGCCATTATTGAAAACCCGGCAGACGAAATTCACGACTGGATCGTTAAGGGCCGGGCGGTGGATAAGGCCTTGCTGGTGGCGGCTATGGAAGCCGGTTTGGATTTTGAAAAATTAAACCAAAAGTTCAAAAAAATAGGCCAAATCACTTTTAACAGTTTCCGAAAATTCGCGGTGTCTTTTAGAGAAGATGAAAATCATGAATGCTGGGCTATCGTGGCCGGCGCGCCGGAAATGTTGTGGGGCCATATTAAAAAAATACAGATTCTGAACCGGTATGAAAACGCTCTGCCTTTTGAAATGGCCGTAATCAAGGAATCGGTGGACAGTCTGGCTAAAAGCGGGCTTAGGGTTATAGCCGTGGCTGCCAAAAAAATTGAGTCTGGCACTCTACCTAAAAATATGTCGGAAGCCCAGGTTAAAGAAATTATTTCGGAGCTTAATTTGGCCGGTTTGGTGGGCCTAAAAGATCCGGTTCGGGAAGATGTAAAAGATTTTATGGGCTTGGCCCGTCGAGCCGGCATTCGCACGGTTATGGTTACGGGCGATCATATTTTTACGGCCAAAGCCGTAGCCAAAGAAGTCGGTTTAGTGTCTAAAAACCGCTCCGGCGCCGAAGCGGTGGAAGGTAAAGATATTGAATCTTTAGATGCCAAAGAACTGGCCCATAGAGTTAGAAATATAGATATTTTTGCCCGAGTGACCCCGGCCCAAAAATTAAAAATAGCCGAGGCCTGGCAGTCGCAAGGCGAACTGGTGGCGGTGATAGGCGACGGCGTTAACGACGCGCCGGCCTTGCGGCAGGCCGATGTGGGTGTGGGGCTTTCGGGTGGAGTGGATTTGTCTAAAGAAGCTTCTGACTTAATACTTTTGGACAATGATTTTTCCGTTTTGGTGAAAGCCATCAGGGAGGGCCGGGTTATTTTGGATAATATAAAAAAAACCATCGCTTATTTATTAAGCACCAGTTTTACCGAAATTATATTGGTGGGTCTGTCTTTATTTTTTGGTTTGCCGATCGCTATTACCGCCGTCCAGATTTTGTGGGTTAATTTGGTGCAGGAAAGTTTACCGGCTATTGCTTTGGCTATGGATCCGGCCGAAAAAGACGTAATGGAGAATTCGCCGCCAGACCCCCGCAAACCCATTCTAGACGGGTTCACTGGATTTTTAGTGGCGGCCATTGGCCTGGTTAGCGCCACGGCCATGTTCTTATTGTTTATTTTCTTTAAGTCTTCTTTTAATAGCGTGAGCTATGCCCAAAGCGTGGTTTTCGTGGGTTTGGGGGTTAGCGCGATTTTATTTACTTTTTCCATCAGAAGTCTAAGAAGACCGATCTGGGAAATATCTTTTTTTGAGAACAAACAATTGATCGCGTCAGCCTTGTCGGGTCTGGCTCTTTTAGCCGTAGCCGTTTATTGGCCGCCCTTGCAAAAAATATTAAAGTCGCAACCCATCGGTTTTTTAGAATGGGTGATTATTTTTGGAGTCGGGATATTGAATATATTGCTGGTGGAAGGGGCTAAGTGGATGTTTATTCGTCGGCGAGGCCTCCTCAAATAACTAATTTCCAATTACTAATTCCTAAATTAGTCATTAGACATTAGTCATTAGACATTCTATATTTAATAAATGAGTTTTGAATTTATTATTTTAACAGTAACGGTGCTGGCCGGATTCGCGGGCTTATTTTGGTTTTTATCGCGGCGCGTCAAAAGCGCTGAACCGGAAAACCGAGAGAACCTATTTTTAATGCTGCAAAACCAAATTGCCGACCTTAGTAGAATATTGGACAATAAACTGGGCGAATCCCACCGATCCATGCAGACCCAATTCGGCCAGACAACCCAAATCGTAAAAGATGTAACCGAACGTTTAACCAAGCTAGACGAAACCAACAGGCAGGTGGTCAATTTTGCCGACCAGTTGAAAAATTTGCAGGATATTTTGAAAAATCCCAAACAAAGAGGTATACTGGGCGAGTATTATTTAGAAACTCTCTTAAAAAACGTTTTGCCGCCGGGCAGTTACCAGATGCAATATCCTTTTAAGGACGGCACCATCGTGGATGCCGCGGTTTTTGTTAAAGATAAAATAATTCCCGTTGATTCCAAATTTTCTTTGGAAAACTATAACCGTTTGGTAGAGGAAAAAAATGAAGCCGAACGCGCCCGTCTGGAAAAAGTTTTTATAAACGATCTAAAACTGCGCATCCAAGAAACTTCCAAATATATCCAACCGGCGCAAAATACTATGGATTTCGCTTTTATGTTTATTCCGCATGAGGCCATTTATTACGATCTTTTGGTCAGCCGGATCGGTGTTTTGCAAGACGAAGATACCGAAAATCTCATTCAGCGGGCCGCCAATAAGTATAAGGTTATTATTGTTTCACCCACTTCTTTCTTGGCTTATCTTCAAACCGTAATGCAGGGCTTGAGGGCTTTGCAAATAGAAGAATCGGCCAAAGAAATAATAAAAAGAGTGGGGGAATTAAATAAACATCTGGCCGGCTATGAAACTTATTTAGGCAAGATGGGCAATCATTTAGGCACTACCGTGAGCATGTATAATCAGGCCTATAAGGAATTTGGGAAAATAGACAAAGATGTGCTAAAAATTACCGGAGAAAAAATAGGCGCCGAACCCATGGTTTTAGACGCGCCTAGAATGGATAAAGAGGAGTAACTGGATCCAGCACCTTTTAGATGTATAAATATCTCTACCTTGAAAAGGTGCTGGATTTATTCTGCCGGGCGTGTTAGTATCCAGATTATTCACAAAACATCAGCTTTCGCTCCTGCAAGGAGGGGCACTTACATCCTCCCTCTTTATAATTTAACTGGAACCTCCTTGAAGTCGCTCAAACCGATGTTTTATTTGTGTTTTTATGTCACAATTTGCTGTTATCAAGTCCGGAGGCAAGCAATATAAAGTGGCCGAAGGCGAGACAATCAAACTGGAAAAACTGGACACTTCTAAGGGTGAAGAAGTGGTTTTTAGCGATGTTTTATTGGTTTCAAACGATATCGGCTTAAAACTGGGCTCGCCTAAAATTGAAGGGGCTAAAGTGTCGGCTAAAGTGGTTAAAAACGGCCGAACCAGAAAGGTGATTGTTTTTAAGTACCGCGCCAAGAAACGCCGAAAAAAGAAAGCCGGCCACCGCCAGCATTTCACCGAAGTCCAGATAACAAAAATCTCCGCCTAAAAAATCGCGACCAACCTTCTTCACTTCTGCAAGGAGGAGCTCTTACATCCTCCCTCTTTATAATTTAACTGGAACCTCCTTGAAGTCGTTCAGAAGGTTGGTCGCTTCTTACCTTCTGTGCTTTAAGGCATTTATCAATGTCTGATCGTCGGCGTATTCTATTTCGCTGCCGGTAGAGAGCCCTTGGGCCAGCCGCGTGATTTTAACTCCGCTGTCGGCCAGCAGTTTTTCCAAATAGAGTACTGTGGCTTGGCCTTCGGCGGTGGCGTTTAAGCCAAGAATCACCTCGGTGCTTTCTTTGGGTCGGCTGGCGATCCTGTTTTTAAGCGCCAAAAGATTAAGGTTCCTATTTTTTTCTTTATCCAAAAGAGAAACATGCCCGCCCAGAACGTGATACAAGCCGTCGTAAGTGTTTGTTTTTTCTATAGTCAGGGCGTCGTGGTCGTTTATGACCACGCAAATTTTATTGGCATCCCGGCCGGTTTGGCGGCAAAAACGGCACAGTGAAAAGGAATCCGGCTGGGGCCTGTCAAAAAGCATAAAACATTCCTTGCATTCCCCAATCACCGATTTTAAGTTGGCCACGTCTGCCGACATAGCCTTAAGTTCCCCGGCCGACATTTTGGTAAGCCGCAGGGCGAATTTAACGGCCTGGCGCGGACCAATGCCGGGCAGTTTTTGAAAATGGGCAATAAGTTTTTGGATGGGGGCGGGAAACATTAGTTTTCGCTAATATGGCCAATCTAAGAGCAAATATAGCCAATAAATTTTATTCGCCATATTGGCGTTTATTAGCTATATTGGCGATTACTCTGTTATGTTTTTGGCTAAACTTCTAAACGATACCTGATCGGCGTTAAAGTATAAATCAATCTTGCCTACCGGACCGTTGCGGTGTTTGGAAATTATTATTTCGGCCACGTTTTTGCGGTCGGTGTTGGGTTTTTCTCTGTCTTCGCGGTAAATAAACAGCACCACATCGGCATCCTGTTCAATGGAACCCGATTCGCGCAAGTCGGAAAGTTTGGGTATCTGCGGGCTTCTGGATTCCACCGCCCGTGAAAGTTGGGACAGAGCCAAAACCGGAACATCAAGTTCTCGGGCCAGGTTTTTTAACGAGCGCGAAATTTCACTGATCTCCTGAACCCTATTTTCCGAATTGCTGTTTCGGCCTTCCATCAATTGCAAGTAATCAACAATTATCAACCCCAAGCTGTGCTCGGCTTGCAGGCGGCGGGCCATAGTGCGCATTTGAATGATATTGGCCGAGGCGGCGTCGTCTATAAAAATAGGAGTTTCAGCCAGCACTCCCATGGCCTCCTGGATTCTGGAAAAATCGCTGTCTGCGCCGTCCATGCTTAAACGCCCGGTTCTTAGCCGCCATAAATCCACACCGGCTTCCGAGGCCAAGAGCCGGTCCACCAATTGTTCCTTGGACATTTCCAAAGAGAATATGCCCACCGCGGCTTTTTCCCTGATAGCCGCGTGGCGGGCGATATCCAGCGCCAAAGAAGTTTTACCCAACGATGGCCGGGCGGCCAAAACCACCAAGTCCGATTTTTGCAATCCGCCCAGATAATTATCCAAGTCGGCAAAACCAGTGGCCAAACCCCTTAAAGCGCCGCCGCCGCGGTGAAGTTTGTCTATTCTTTCAAAAGCGTCTTCCAAAGCCAACTTTATAGGCATAAAATCTTGTTTAAGCGACCGCTCGGCTATGGAAAAGATTCTTTTTTCGGCTTCATCCAGCACTAGTTCTATGTCTTGATTTTCTTCAAAGCCCAACCGGGCAATATCTTGCGAAGCCGAAAGAAGATCGCGCAATATTTTTTTATGACGGACTATCTTGGCGTAATGGGCCACGTTAGAAGCGGTGGGCACGCTGTTTACCAAGTTGGCCAGATAACTGGTGCCCCCGACATTTTCCAAATCCCCGGTTTCTTTAAGCCGGTTAGACAAACTCAAAACATCCACCGGTTCGGATTTTTCGTAAAGGTGCAGAATGGCGGTAAAAACAAGCTGGTGGGCGCGCTTGTAAAAATCCTCGGAACGCAAAATATCCGCCACGCGGATAACGGCGTTTTTATCCATCAACAGCGAGCCCAAAACAGACTCTTCGGCTTCAAGCGATTGCGGCGGCAGTTTATCCGCGCTAATCCGGCCTTTTTCGGAAAAAGGCGAAGCGAGGTCGGTTTTAGTAATGGGGGCGAAGGCCATATATAGAATAATTTTCAATTATCAATTTACAATTTTCAATAAAGTCTCAAGGGTTCAATCATCAAGTATTGAGAATTAAGCACTTGATAATTAAAGCTTGTTTATCCTTGATCCAGTGGATGTATCGTCTATATCCCAACCCAGGGTTTTGATTTGTTCGCGTAGTTTGTCGGCTGCGGCAAAATCTTTTTCGGCTCGGGCTTTTTCCCGCCTGTCCGCCAACGCCGAAATTTCCATAGGCACGGTTTCGCCAGTCGGAAGTATACCAAAAATATCGTTCACCTGGCCCATAAAGTCAATTATTTTTTGGGCATCGTTCTGGGATAAGCTGTGGCTATCTATAAATTTGTTGGCTTCTTTGACCAATTCAAATAAAACGGCCCAGGCCTTGGGGGTGTTAAAATCATCTTCCAAAGATTTCCAAAAATCAGCGGTAAAGTCGCTTAAAGGAAAAGCGGCGGCTGTTTGGGCAACATCTTTTAAGCGGCGAACAAAATCTTCCAGCCGAGCCGCGGCCGAATAGGCCTGCGGCAAACTTTTATCGTCGTATTCCAAAGGCGAACGGTAATGGGCGCTGGCAAAATAAAAACGTATGGCGGCGGCAGAATATTCTTTTAAGGCGTCGTTCAGGGTTAAAAAATTACCTTTGGATTTAGACATCTTGCCCGATTTATCAATAATAAAACCAACATGGAGCCAGTGTTTAACAAACGGCTTTAACCCCGAGATTGATTCCATTTGGGCGATCTCGGCTTCGTGGTGCGGAAAAATCAAATCCTGGCCGGCTCCGTGCAGATCGTATCTGGGCCCGAAATACTTTTCGGTAATGGCGGTGTCTTCAATATGCCAGCCCGGCCGCCCTCGGCCCAGATCCGTATCCCAGAAAGGTTCGTTTGGTTTGGAAAATTTCCACAAGTTAAAATCGCCGCGATTTTTTTTACGCGGGCTGTCGTCTATTCTGGAAACGCCGTCTTCCGCCATGGCCATGGTTCGGCCGGAAAGCCGGCCGTATTCCGGAAAGGTTTTAAGGTTAAAATAGTAGCCGTCGTCTTTAATTAAGTAGGCCTGGCCTTTACGCGCCAATGTTTTTACTTGATTTACTATTTCCGGAATATGCTCGCTGGCTCGGGCATATTGATCCACAGCGCTCAAACCTAAAGCGCGGATATTTTCCATAAATATACCCTCAAATCTTTGGGCAAACTGGAGCGGATCTTCTTTGCTCTCGTGAGCGCGGGCGATGATTTTATCGTCTATGTCGGTTATGTTTTGAAGATAGTTTATTTTAATACCCAAGCGCAGCCGTATAAATTTTACCAAGGCGTCAAAAAAAGAAAATGTTCTGGCGTTGCCGATATGGATGTAA
>JACQLN010000044.1 GCA_016204035.1 Parcubacteria group bacterium
TTCAACATTATGACTAAGCGAAAGAAGATAAATGAGCGAGTGAATTGTTCTGCCATACAGCAGATCGCCAACCATAGCAATTTTGAAATTATCAATGCGGCCAAGTTCTTTTTGTATTGTATAAAAATCAAGAAGTGCCTGTGTTGGATGTTCACCATCACCATCTCCTGCATTGATAATTGGAACGGGAGAAACTTTTGCAGCTCGTTCGGCCGCACCGGGTTCGTGGTGGCGCAGGACAATCATGTCGGAGTACCCAGCAATAATTCGTACGCTATCCTCCAGCGTTTCTCCTTTGATAGCCGAAGAAAAATGTCCTGCACTTTCGGTAGTAATTACTTGTCCGCCGAGTTTAAGCATAGCGGATTCAAAAGAAAACCGAGTGCGGGTACTCGGTTCATAGAAAACACAAGAGAGAATTTTATTCTGCAAAAGTTTCGAGATTTTGCCTTGGCGGTTTGCTTTTTCAAACTTGTCTGCTTTTTTGAAAATATCTACAAGTATCTTTTTATCCAAAAATTGTTGCGTGCTTAAAATATGCTTGAGGCTCATATGATTAAAAAATTTTCTTCCCCTAAAATTAAAATATGGTCCGAGCCGATTGTTTTTTCGGGTTCTTTGATGGTTTTTATCGGCGTTTTTCTAAAATTAAAACTCTTCTTTCTAAAGCCGCGAATTCATCTATATCAACTTTTTTCTTGAAAGAATGCTTTATAAATTCTATATCTGATTTTACTATCTCTATATCAACCACTAGTTTACCAATCATTTCAGTATGCATGTTAAGAGTTTTTTTAATATCCCCATGTTGCTCGGCAATCAGCCCAACATTACTGTCAACGTGTTCAATAAGAACGCCTAAGCGGCGCAATTCTTGATTATCATTTATTCTATTCTTTTGTTTTTTATTTTTCATTGTAACAATTATATTTATTAAAATTACCGTCGTCAATCGGACAATAATTTCTTACTGGTGCGGCGGGCAGGATTCGAACCAGTCGTCCTTCGTTACACTCCGGACTCCTTAAAACCCCTCGGTTTTAATATTTCCGCCACGGGAAAACATATGTTTTCCCGACCCCTTTCTCAGGTTCGAATCCGTCAACCATAAATAATTTTTTCTCACCAAATGGTGAGAAAAAAATTATTGTGCGGCGGGCAGGTTTCGAACCTGCGTAGGCGCAAGGCCGTCAGATTTACAGTCTGATGTAATTGACCACTCTACCACCGCCGCATATATTTACTTTTCAAAGTATAATACTTTCAACTATCCAAACAAGTCCCGATTCCGCTTACGCGGAATATGTAATTGACCCGGGATATTAGTGCTCGTCCCTCTTGCATCGGGACTCGCAAATATCCGCCCAAGCCAAGCAGTTGGCTTGGGCCCACTCTACCACCGCCGCATATGTTTATTTTTTAAGGTGTGATACTCCAGTCACCGCCGCATCATGAGCCGTTGGCCGGATTTGAACCGGCGACCTACTCCTTACCATGGAGTTGCTCTACCAACTGAGCTACAACGGCATCGTCATCTTTTAATTACTATCGGGTTATGGAGTTGCTCTTCCGGGGCGACACAATCTTACTGTAATTTTTAACATCAACGTAGTCGCCCGTTAAAAGCAAAGACTTTTGCTTTTAACCCAGCTGAGCTACAACGGCTTAATCACAAACCTGCCTTGATATTATCAAAGCCGCTTAGAGTTAGCAACGAGTATGTTAAACCTTCCTGACTTTCAGTTTCTTGGTTTTGGGTTTAGCTTCTTTTTTATGCCTCGCTAAAGAAATTGGTTTAGTCTCATCAGCAACCGCGTTTGATCTATCCTGCGAAACTTTACTGTGTCCTGCCGTAGTCTTTGGCGAAGGAGAGGTGGAATAGGACGCGGTGATAACCGGTTTTAATGTTACCGTCCGCGCTGGCACATCCTGTTTGCCAGTAGGCGTACGCGACACAACCGCGTGTGACGCGGTGCCCTCCTTATGTAGCACGCCGCCCACTTCCAAGAGTTTAGCCATAATCATCTTGTCTCTGGAACCGAGTTTGATGGCCATCTTAAAGGCCTGCCTGGCCTCCATGGGTTTGTTGTTTTCCAAATAGAGCCAGCCCAAATGCTTGTAGGCCGAA
>JACQLN010000046.1 GCA_016204035.1 Parcubacteria group bacterium
GAATAAAACATCATTCCGAGCAGCATCATGGAGATGACCTAATAGATGATCGATAAACCTTGCTTGGGCAAGGTTTATCCCATGCCGTCTGCGAGGAGTGATGTTTTATTAAACTTCGTGACTATGTTCTCGAGCTATCGCGATAAATAAATCATTCAAATCCTTATGCCCATATTTTTTAACCAATTCTTCAGGCGTGCCCTCGTCTTTTAATTTGCCTTTTTGGATAAAAATAACCCGATCGCAAATTTCCTCCACCTCCATCATATTGTGCGAAGTATAAAGAATGGTGATGCCTTTTTCTTTTTGAATCTTTTTTATGAGCTGGCGGGTGCGGTCGGCTATGTCCGGATCCAAAGAAGAGGTGGGCTCGTCTAAAAGCAACAGTTTGGGATCGTTTAACAACGCTTTGGTTAAATTGAGCCGCGTCAGCTGACCGGTGGAAAGCTGGGTGGTCATTTTACCCAAAAATTCCCTGATGCCGAAAAAATCGGCCAGTTCGTCTATTTTATGCTTGATGTTTTTAACGCCGTAAAGCCGCGCGAACGTGGCCAAATTTTCCCGAACCTTAAGATTGCCGGGCAAAGTTACATAGGGTGAGGAAAAATTCACTTGTTTTAATATCTCTTCGCGGTGGTGTTTCATATCCAAACCAAAAATTTCTATGGCGCCACTGGTGGGCGTGACTAAATCCAAAATCATCTGGATGGTGGTGGTTTTGCCCGCGCCGTTAGGCCCCAACAGACCGGTGATGGTGCCGGTCTTTACACCAAAAGACAAATCATCAACGGCTGTTACCCCGTTGAATTCTTTGACCAGATTTTTTATTTCTATAATGGGCATTTAATTCCACTTGCTATACTACAACAATAATATTATCATTAATTTATCCGTAGAGAGGACTGGCCGTCCTTTCTGGAAGAATGCGGATAGGCCGCCGCAAGAGTTGGGGGGAGGGGGTCAAAGTAGCGAAGAGCGAAAAACGACCTTGTACAAAAACCCTGACGCAGTTCTTGCGGCTTTTTTTATTTACTTAAACTATTTAGCAAATTATATCTCTCTAACCTCCGTCAATTCCTGCTCCAGGATAACATCGGATTCGCCAAAAAGAAACCGGCCTTTGAATTTCTTTCCGCCTAAAAACAACGGCAGCCAATGGATGTCGTCTGGCCACATTTCTTTGAATGGAATTTCGTCTACATGAAACCATTGCGGTTTCATTTCTTCGCTTTCCGCCGGTTCTCCTGAAAAATTGTTTGACCTAAAAATGTGAACCTGAAGAACTTCCGGTTTACCCTTAAATTCAAAATCTATAATTCCCATTTTATCCAAATCTTCCACTTTTATCCCTACTTCTTCTCGTACTTCTCTTTTGGCCGCATCTTCTATGGTTTCCGCGGCAGCAATCTTGCCGCCGAATCCATTCCATCGGCCCGCTCCAAACCCGCGTTTTTTCATTCCAAGCAATATCTTCGGGTGTTGATGGATTATGCAAAGCGTCAACAGTTTTTTCATATTACCTAAACCACATAACATTTTTTATTTAGAATTAAAGTTTATCTCAAAAACTTCTCCATATATTGAATCGCGAGAATAGTCGGTGAATCTAATCCAGGAAGGACTAATTCTAAAATAACACTGCTCTGCGAGTTTCGCGAATTTTTTAGAGCTTGGTAATTTTTTAATGTGTATTTGCTTAGCTTTCTCCTTTTCTTTTCCTATAAGCTCTTTGGCAGTACCTTCGTATTGCACGGTCATATTACCCCATCCAATTACGACCGCAACGCGAGGATTTTGTTTGAGATTGGTATATTTTCGATATTGTTTAAACGTGCCGAAAATAAGCGAAAGATTATCCATTTCCGAAATACCTACAACAGCCACCTCAGGTAAACCATCTTCTGATACAGTTGAAAGAACACCAAGTTTTTGCGATTTTATAAAATCTAAAACTTTTCTTTTTTTCTTATTATTATCCATAAGACTTATTCAACCAATTCCCATTGGTAATACGGTTCGTCGGGAAGTTTAGACGGATGGTCAACGCCGTATTCTTCAAGCACTTTCCACCTTGAATCCCAGCCGGGTCCGGGACCTTTTTCTAGGGTCTCGTGAGAAAAAAATTCCCGCATGGTGTAGCCAGTAGACACTCTCCTGTATTTTTTCCCATCAATAATTTTTATACCCTCCCCTCCCTGTTCCGATTCTTGTTTATTAAATTGCGGTTCCTTTTCCATTTTTTTATTTTATACGATTATTGGCCGCTCGTAGCCCTTAAGCTCCATGACACCTTTTATCCCAGTAGTAGAAGCTTCGCTTCACTACAGGATTGCGAAATGTCACTCGCCGTGACATTTCTGCTCCTTATTGACTATTCCACAAGGATTATATACTATAGTACTGCAGTACTAAACAAGAGGAGGTATAGCATGTCACAGCCAATACTGCCGTGGGATTCTCCTGAGGATACCGATCATCCTCAATTAGTCTGGCGAGGCAAGTTCGATGCTAGATATCTCATTGAAGTGCATCGTACTGACGGTTATAACGGCAAGCTCTTTATATTCGATCACGATAAGAATGATCAGGAAATTTTTTCTGTAGATGTCGATTTATCCTATGGAGCAAGATTCGGGCCAGATGCATCAGATGTTGACGAATGGCAGGAAAAAGCACTAGACTTCATCGATAATATCTATAAAAAACAATAACAACTTCACACGTCCAGCCGGCAAATGCCGGCTTTTTCTTTCCCCTACACCCCGTGGCACTTCTTATATTTTTTCCCGCCCCCGTTCCCCTTCGCCAAAACTTCGGCGGAACTCCGCTCATCCTTTATGATAAGGCGCGTTGATCAATCCACATTTCTTATATTTATATCTTTCCCCGGTTTGAGGGTTTAACGCTCCGCAGGGGCAGGGATCGTTTCTACCAACCTTATTAGTGACATGTGACCTAGAGACAGGCGACATGGAATCACTATTTGATTTATTATACTGAACTTGTCGCTTGTTGCTTGTCGCTTGTTGCTGGATAATCCCGACCTTAAAAATTAATCCCGCCACTTGGCTTTCAAAAACACCCAATAAACTTTGAAACAGCCGGTGGCCTTCGGTTTTGTATTCCACCAGCGGATCGCGCTGGCCGTAAGCCCGCAAATTAACCGAATCGCGCAAATGTTCCATCTCATCCAAGTGATCCATCCATAATTCGTCTATGGTGCGCAATAAAACCAGTCTTTCCACTTGGCGCATATTTTCCAAACCCAATTCCTGCTCGCGGGCCTGGTAGGATTTTTCCAACAAACTAAAAAAAAGATTGGTTAATTTTTCCCGGTCTGATTTTATTTTTTCGGCTTCGGTTTCCAAGTCCTTAACGGCCTCGGAGCTTAAAGGCACCGTGCCGGAAACGCTTTTCAAAATGCCGGCCACGTCAAAACCGCCCGTTTCGGTTAATTGATTGACCGCCACCAAATTTTCGGCCTCGCCTTTCAAAATATCCAACACCCTTTCTTTATTTTTTATCGGAGCGTCCGGCCCAATAAATTCCCGGCGCATTTTGTAAATCACTTCGCGATGCTTGTTCATAACTTCGTCGTATTCCAAAACGTGTTTTCTGGTGTCAAAGTGGTAGCCCTCAATTTTGGCCTGGGCCGATTCTATAGCTTTGGAAACCAGACTGCTTTTAATGGCTTCGTCTTCGGGAATGTTAAAACGCGCCATTAAACTTTTGATTCTGTCGCCGCCGAACACCCGCATCAAATCGTCTTCCAAAGAAACAAAAAACTGCGACTGGCCGGGATCGCCCTGCCGGCCGGCGCGGCCGCGCAACTGATTATCTATGCGCCGAGCTTCGTGGCGTTCGGTGCTAAGAACAAAAAGCCCCCCCGCTTCGCGAACTGCGTTCGCTTCGCGGGGCGAGCCCGGGTTACCGCCCAGAATAATATCCACGCCCCGCCCGGCGATATTAGTGGCTAAAGTCACCGCGCCCGATTGGCCGGCCTGGGCGATAATTTGCGCCTCGGCTTCGTGATTTTTAGCATTAAGCATTTTATGCGGCACGCCTATTTGGTTAAGCAGAGCGCTCACCTGTTCGTTTTTTTCTATGGAGCCCGTGCCCAACAGCACCGGCTGGCCTTTCTCGTGAAGTTCTTTGACTTTTCTAAGCACCGCCTGAAACTTGCCTTTTTCGGAGCGGTAAATAACATCCGGCTCGTCTCGCCTGATCATGGGTTTGTGAGTCGGCACGGTTACCACGTCCAAATTGTAAACTTTATGGAATTCTTCCTGCGAGGTGGCCGCCGTGCCCGACATCCCCGCTATTTTTTTATAAAGACGAAAATAATTTTGAAAAGTGATGGTGGCCACCGTGCGCGATTCGCGTTTAACCATAACCCCTTCTTTGGCTTCTATGGCTTGGTGCAAACCCTCGGAATAGCGGCGGCCCGGCATTAAACGGCCGGTGAATTCATCCACAATAACCACCTCGCCGTCTTTAACAATATAATCTTTGTCGCGCTTAAAAAGAATTTCCGCCTTTAAGGCCTGTTCCAAATGGTGCACCAGCCGGATGCCGCCTTCTTCGTAAAGATTGGCCACACCCAGTATATTTTCAACTTTAGAAATGCCCGGTTGGGTTAAAGTTACGGCGCGTCTTTTTTCGTCCACAATATAATGCTCTTCGCGATTTAGTTTGGGCACCAACCGCGCGAATTTTTGATACAGCTCGCCTGATTCTTCGTCGGGTTGGGAAATTATTAAAGGCGTGCGGGCTTCGTCTATTAAAATACTGTCCACTTCGTCCACAATGGCAAAGTTGAGGAGCGCTTCATTCCTCAGCATAAACTCCGGCGACGAAACACTGAGCACAGCAGTGCGAACGTGTTCTGCCCCGAGTTCTGTCGAGAGATCGTTCTCATTCTGACCCCTTTGTGAAAACTGGCCAGTGTCGTAAACCAAATTGTCTCTTAAATAATCGAAACCGTATTCGTTGTTGGTGCCATAAGTTATATCGGCTCTGTAAGCTTGAGAGCGATTACACGGCCGCAAAAATTCATGGACAACCTTAAAAGACCCCATCGCGTCGCGCTTGTGGTCTAAATCCGAAGCACGAAGCACTAAATCCGAAACTTTTTGATCATTTGAATTTTGAATTTGTTTCGAGCTTTGGATTTCGGATTTCGGATTTATATGGCTTGAGTCATATATATACGAGGTATCATGATTAATACAGCCAACCGTCATACCCAACATATGGTATATCTGTCCCATCCAGACTGTGTCGCGCCGGGCCAAATAATCGTTGACGGTGACTATATGAACCCCTTGGCCGGCCAAAGCGTTAAGATAAACGGCTAGGGTGGCGGTTAAAGTTTTGCCTTCGCCGGTGCGCATTTCGGCAATCTTGCCTTCGTGCAAAGCCAGGCCACCGATAAGCTGAACATCAAAATGCCTCTGACCCAAAGTTCTCACCGAGGCCTCGCGGCAGACAGCAAAAGCAGATGGCAAAACAGCGTCTAGAGCCCCGCCGCTAGCCAATAGGGATTTAAACTCTTGGGTTTTGTTTTTTAATTCTTCATCCGAGAGTTTTTTTAACTCCGGCTCCAAAGCGTTGATTTCGGCCACAACCTTAAAAGCCCGCTTGAGAAAGCGGCTGTTTTCATCGCCGAAAAGCTTGGTAAACATGGCCATCGTAGGATGCTACTAACATACCGAACTTTAGGCAAAATTAAAACCCCGCGCCGAGCGCGGGGTTAATAATATATATAAACTCACTTCTTATAAATTAGGAAGTTGTTTACGAGATAAATTTTTTATTCTGGTTTCTATTTCATCCACCAATAAATCCATACCCTCTTGATAGGCCTGAAGATGCGCGCTTTCAAGCAACTCAAAAACCTCTTCCATCAAGCCGGCTTCCAAACAAAGTTCGGCTTGAGCCATTTGCGCGAGAACCTGCCCTTCGTTACTGCCATAGCCCGAAACTTTTTTTTCTTGAAGGATTTTCCATTCAACCACCATTTGCCTGATTTCTGGATCCTCATAATTTCTGGTTTTTAATTTTTCAACAAGCTGGGGGCGCAATTCCTTTTCCCTTTCTTGTTGAGCCCTGATTTTTTCCGCCAATTTTTGCAGATTTTCCAGCGTAACAACATCATTATTCCTCAAAACTGCGGTCTCTTCTTTTGTTTGAGGAAAAGCCAACCCTAGTTCTAATAACCTTGGCTCAAGTGCTGCCTTATCTCTTTCTACAAGATCTTGATGCTTTTCTCTCCATACTAAGTCATTTAATCTTACTTGGACTTCTCGCAATTGGAACATAGCCATCTTTTCCGGATCTCCCGATTCCCAGTATCTGCCAAGCAGACTCTCTTTATGAACTGCCTCTGGATCTCTTTTTATTTCCGCAAAACCATATTTGCCTTCTAACGACCGGCTTTGGGAATCTGCAACTAATTCCTCAAACCTTAATTCCTCCGGAGATTTTGCTTTTTCCTGCTGTACCATATCCGTTCCTCCTTCTTTTTTTAAGGAATTGCCTACGCCCATATCTTCCGGACTTGGTCCGCCAAATTCTTTGCCTTCCATGGTTTTATATTTTATTAATTACTATTTAACAAAAACTCTAAACGTTTAAGATCGGCAGCCATTTTAACAGCCGTTTCGTCGGTAACGCCTCTTAATTTTTCGCGAAGCATTTCGGCTAATTCCGGTGTAACACCAAGTTCTGCTAATCTATCGGGATACAGTTCGGCGCAATCAACAACTCTTTTGACTGTAAAATCTGGCGACCTCATATCCATATACCGCCTAGAATCTGCAACATCATCTTGGGCTGTATTAAAAAGTTCGGGGCTTATTCTATCGGCACTAAATTGCGGCGGGTACATCCGTTTTAAGGCAACTAATCCTTCGTAAAAAAGTTCCCGTTCAACCATAGCCAGTGAATCTGTATTATCTTCGCCAACATATGCACTGGCATATTTTCCAATTTCACCCATCGCGTCTTCAAAATCTTTATCCGTAAGACCCAGTTCTTCTTTGCTTAACCCGCATAAACGATTAAGCAGTTCCGCTTCTGTTATTTGTCCCATTACATCTCCATTTTTAACAAGACTATCCCTGTATCTTAAAACAGCTCTTTTTAATTTTTCAACAACCTCACCTTCCAATCTATCGGGAGAAACTGTTTTTAGGTCGGCGGCGGTTTCTGCGGCATTCAATTCAAAACCCTTATTGGGTTTAGTTACACTACCAACAGCTTTTTCTAATACTGCTTCACTTAGTTCAGTTTCCGGATTAAATTCAAATTTTGGCTTATAACCCGATTCTTGTTCCATTGGCATAATTTTTATGGTTAAAATTAATAACAATCCCAGTATAGCACTGTAAAAAAAGAAAGGAAGATTGTCTATTCCTATTTTTTCCTATTTAGATATAAATTTATTCTCTTGGCATATTCTTGATATACCGGAATTAAATCTTTGGCGGCGTTATAAAATTTATCGTAATCTTCTTCAAAATCATACTCGTGCGCTAGGATATTTCTGACTTGAGCGCTGACCACTAATTTCTTGGCCAGATCGTTTTCCAAAACCCCCACCCGGCCAAGATCGCTAAAAGATTGCCGGTAGGTGTCGGGTGTTTTTTCTCCTTTTTCCACTAAAATCTGCGTATTGATGTCACTGGCTAAATCAACAATCAATTGAAAATTTCTCTCCGCGGCGCGAAGGGTTACCATATTTTTTGAAAATCATTAAAAGAAACCTCCACCAGACGAGCCAGCTCGCCTAATAATTCTTTTATTTGCTCCAATTTTTTGGCGATTATTTCAACCGGCATATTCTTTGTTTAAAACTTTTTCACGAACCCGCCTGAATTTGGCGGTATCCTGATACCGTTTCCAAGCCAAAACCTTAAACCTTATAAAATCAAATTCTTCCCCCTCCACCAACTTGCCATTTTGGGCAATTTGATATTGCAAAAGTGGCGAAGCAACCCAAAGATCCACCAGATCAATTTTTTCTTCCGAGACACCTAATTTTTCCGACAAAGTGCTTCTTAAGTCCAACTTTTCTTCCAATGTCAGCGGGCGATCGAAAAGAACGGCAACATCGGTATCCGACTGCCCACCAGCTGTTTTAGCCGCCTGGGAACCAAAAAGGATAACTAATCTTTTCATGCCTATATTGTATCATCACCCCAAGGTTTGTTAAACAAAGCCACAGTAAGACCATACTAAACATACCGAATTTTCGGCAAAATTAAAATCCCGAGGGTTTACCCCTCGGGATCAAAGGTCTAATCTTGGTGTTTTTTGATTAAAACTATTTTTCGGTTAAAATTCCCCGCGGGTAAGGTCTTCGGAATCTCGTCTAGCTATTTTATCCGCAAAATCTTTTACTACACCAAGCTCAACTCCCGCATCTCCGCCCTTTACAACCATCATTTTCCATCTTTCATATCTCTCCTTGGCTAACTTCGTAGCAAGCTCAAAAGCTTCTTTTGGAGAATCCCCGTGTCTCAACCGAGCGAACAATACACTCACGGCATCAGGAAACACACCCATCACTCTAGCTACCTTTGTTAGAACCTTCGCCTCATTTTCGCGAAACTCGGCCATCTCCCTTTGGAGCTCCTCGAGTTCATCTAACCCGGCTTTGTAATCTTCCGCAGAAGGGTACCTGTCGCCGAGAAATTCGGCATTCCCTACCGCAATTATCTTTACCATATTCGCCTCTTCCTGTGCCTCTTTAGATGGCATCCGGTCATCTTTTTCCTGCTGTACCATATCCGTTCCTCCTTCTTTTTTTAAGGAATTGCCTACGCCCATATCTTCCGGACTTGGTCCGCCAAATTCTTTGCCTTCCATGGTTTTATTGGTTTATTTAATAATAACCCTAGTATAGCACTGTAAAAAAAATAGAAAAGCGCCCCGTTTCTTGTTCGGAGCGCTCCTGCCTCTTTTTTGAGACGTTACTTCTGTGCCGCCGCGGCCCTATTGGCCTCTATCTGCGCGGCCTCGGCCTCGAGCTCTTCAGCACGTCTCCTCCAGAAGGCCGACATCTTGGCATGGTATTCTTGGCCGGCCGCAGTGATTCTGGCCTTCATCTCGGGCGACAAGGTTTTCTTGAACTCCTCGATCTCCGCCTCGGAGATGTTGGTGACCTCAAGCAGGTGGCCGATCCAGGCCTGTCTGCGCAGACCCAGAGGACCCGGACGCCTGAATCTGATCTCGCCGAAGAACTTCATGGCAGAGAAACTGCCCTTGCCCGCGCTGGCGATAGCCTCGCAGACCAGCTGACAGATCTCTTCCACCCGCTTGGCAACCAGTTCCATCTCGGCCTCTTTTCGTGAGAAGTTATGGGTAAAAGGTACTATGTTAAGTATAGCAAATAACAATATAAAAGTCAATAGCACGTTTTTTGGCACCAAAAAACCGCATAAACAGCGGTTTTTTAAGTTATCTTTCACTATCTATAGCTTCTTAGAATATAGCAGAAATTGCGTGGGATCGCCTTTAGCGAAAACCTCCGGAACCCCGTCATTAGCCGGAGCAAAACCATTTTCCAAGTATTGATCATCCGCGCCTTCCCGACCCAATACGACAACTCCTCTTTCTTGACCCTGCGCATATCCTCTTAAAGCCCCCGCCAATCTGGATTTACTGCCGGCGGCATCCGGATCGGATCCTTCCCAAACCGAGAAAATCGCGTTTTCATAAATACCCGTAATTAAAATAGAAAAACTTTCAATTTTACCTTCTTCGTTTCTTAAAACAAAACTGTGCGGCATAACCACGGCTTCTTCGCCTTCTTTTTGTTTGAATAAAAGTTCCAAACAAACTTCAAATTCTTGGTATCTTTCCGGAGAATAAATCTTCTTGGCCAAACCAAGCAGTTCTTCTCTGTTTTTTTCCGATACTTTCTCGCTGGGCGTAAAAACTTCTGTGCCTTCTTCCACCCGGCTAAAATAATTAACCGAATCTCGGCCCGGGCCGAAATAATCTTTTATGTCTAAACCGCTCTTATAACCGCTTTTTCCATATAAATTTAGAGCCGCCTGTTCGTTTTCATAGTCATCCGTTTCCACAACCATCACCTTACTGCCTCTGGCTTGGGCCATTTTTTCCACCCAGTTAAATAAAAAACCGCCGACGCCTCCGCCTTGATATTCCGGGCTGACGGCAAACCAACCCAGGCGCGTGGCCAAATTATGTTTTTCTAAATCAAGCTGTTCGCTTGTGGCAAATCCGGCGCCGCCGGCAATATCTACAGTGTAAATACCTGTAATGGCAAAGGGTTTATCTTGGGTGTCTGTGGCTATGTAATATTCAACATTAAGCAAAGCGGGGGTTTTTCTTTTCCTTTGCTCAAAAAAATTATCCAGTGTTTCCGCCAATTCTTGAAAGGTCGGCTCGTCCCAGGAACCTTTGACGCTTTCCAACAGGCCATCCTTAAAACCCTCGCTCAAAGCCCTGACTCTAAATTTAGTTCTTTGTGCCTCACCGCCTTTTTCCCTAATTATTTCATTTTCAAAAAGAAAACTGTCGGGATTTTCCCAATGCGCTTTTATTTCTGCTTCGGTCAAGCGGCCGTCGGCTAAACGGGCGTTTTTCTGTTCCAGAGATTCTTCTGTCTGACCCGCTTTTTCAAAATTCTCTATGGATTCCATTAAATTTTATTCTTCGGCTATTTTAACCTCAACAACTTCCTTGCCTTTGGCTTTAAGTTCTGCCTGTTTTTGATTCCTTTCGTCTTCGCTCATCAAAAATACCCGGCCATCTTTGGCGCCAGCCAAAGATTGTTCAAATTCTTTCAAGTAGCCAACTAAAACTTCCTGGGTTCTCTGCCAAGCTTTCTTGGAAGCATAGTCTTCGGGTTCGGCGCCGTATTCTTCAAAATAAATCGTTTTAGCCATTCTTACCAAATCACCCGATCTTAATTCTCCGCTGCCGTCAAACATATTAACCATTAAGTGTTCGTAAGCGCCGTTGATGCCATCACCTATTGGTTCGCCGGTATTATCGTCGTAATCGCAGGGCGGAGCTTTATAAGGCACCTCGTGTATATTGCCCTCGGCGTCTTCAAAATAAACTCTTTTTTCGCCGATTTTATTCCAGAATTGTTCGGATGTTTCCGTGGATTCGCCCACCATGCCTCTAACCGCGTGCCCTTCTTGTTTAGCTTGCTCCAAAGCGCCCAAAGATAATTTTCTATTGAGTTCCGTGGCCAAGCCCTTTCTTCTATATTCTTCGTCCGTAAGAATAAAAGCCATATAAACCAAGGATTCCGGCGGCCGGCCTGCCACCGGTTCCATTTCCAAATAGCGGGAGTTGGAAAACGAAATAACTTTACCGTCCGGACCGGTAATCACATCGTATTTATTTATACCCTGTTTGATGGATTCTTTAACCCAATAAAGAGGGTCGGCTTCGTCGCCAAACTCGGCTTTCATCATCTGCCAAACTTCCCTAACCATGGGATCGTTATGATTTTCAATACGCTTGGTGACAAATTGCTCGCCCTCCCTGGATTTCAAAGATTCTGCGCCGTCTTCGGCGGGAGTCCTTTCAAATTTTGAAGCCGCCTCCAGCCGGCCGATAAAGCCCTCCATGTTTTTATGCGCCGTGGCTACGGCTTCGGCTTCTTCTTTCTTTCTTGTGGCTTCCATGGCCTCGCCATAGCCGGGTAAATCTACATCAAATTGCCTTTCAAAATTATTCATATGTTTATATTTTAATCAGTTTACTAATAAGTAAAGTATAACCTCCCGGACAGCTTAAAAGCAAAATCCAGTTTTTAAGCTGGATTTTGGCGGGGCTTCACTTTTTAGATTCTGTATCATTGTTTTCCGAAACCTCCGTTTTTTCTTTTCCGTGGCCATTGCCATTGCCGTTTAATTCGCCGTTGGGGCCGTTGATTCTTTTGCCGTCTTCGTAGATCCAAATTTTATGTTTACCCAGTTCGGCGAAAAACGGTTCGGGCGGCACCACAAACTCCGGCGAAAACATGCCTTTATCTTTTATTTCACCTTTCAAAATCATTTTGGCCAAAATAGCCGCGGGAAAACCGGTGTCTATGTTGCAGGTGGCTTTTTCCCAGCCCGGCAACGTGCCGGCGGTGGCGTCCATTTCCACGGTTTTGGGCCGGCCATCTTTGGCGCCAAAAACTTTAAGAAATAAATTTTCTTTTTCGGTATAGCCCTCGGGCACGGGAATGCGGCGCAAAACCTCTATGGTAAAATCCAACGGCCTGATGTTATGGCCGTCCACAGCAATGGGTTCTTTACTCATAAAGCCCAAACCAATCAGGGCTTTTAAGGCGACGTAGGAATGAGTGGGGAAACTGGAAAGCACAATTATGTTTTTAATGCCGTCGTTTTTTAAGTATTCGTAAAAACTGTGGTGTTCAATATGTTTGGTGTACTGGGTCCTTTGCTTGCCGATGGTTTTGTAATAATAACCGATGTCGCATTCATGGGGAGTGCGTAAAACGTATTCGCCGTTTTCCAACATTTTGGCCGGTTCGGAAAATTCGTAAGCGATGGCGTCTATGGAAAACGGCGTCACGAAAACCGGCTGGTTGGAATCCCAGGCAAAGCCCACGTGAATGGTTTCTATGGTGTCAAACTGCGGCTTGATGTAGCGCAACATGATATTGGTAATGCCGGGCGTGGAACCGATGCCGGTGATGCCGATTATGTCTTTATCCTTAAAATCCTTGTCCAGTTTCAATTGTTCATAGAACATCGGCTCTTCCGAACCCAAATCCACGTAGTTCATGCCCAAATCCAAAGCCATTTTTGTAACCACCATATTAAAATCGTCCACGGCGCAATTGACCAACACCTTGGCGCCGCTTTTTTTAACCATCCTTTTCATAACCCGATCCACTTTGCGCAAATCTATGGGCGCAAAATCGGCCTTGGGATGTTCCACTAAATCTTCAATACCGTAATCGTCGTTGGCGCACAACAAAACATCAAAATCGCTCTCCAATAAATAACGGGAGACGATCTTGCCTTGAATACCATTGGCTCCGATGATGATAAAATCATATTTCATATAGTAAGTTTACCAGCCAAAAAGTTTGCCCACATCTTCGGCGGTTTCCCTTTTGCGGGCCACCGTCACGACGCCGTTTTGGGCCACCAATTTAGCCGGATTAGATAATAAACAATGATGCGAGGCCAAAGGATCCTGATAAGCGCCGGTGTCTAAAAAAGCCACATGCAAAGCATCGCCGTTTTCCATGCTTTCCAATTTAGGCAACGGCACGTAACTGCCGCCGCGGGTATATTTGTCGTCCGAATCGCACGAGGAACCGGCCAGCCACACCCGGGTCAAAGTATCGGAATTCATATAGTTAACCGGCACCACATGCCATTTTTGATGAATAGCCCAGGTGTCCATAAGATCGTTCATAAAACTGCCGTCAATAAAATACCATTTTTTAGCCATCGATTTAGCGATAAGCTTTTCCGTTAAAATTTTGAAAATGGTTATCTGAGCCGGAGCCACGATGTAACGGCCCCATTCCACCACAATGTTGGGATGGGCTATGCCGGCGCGATCGGCTGAAAATTTTAAGGTTTTAACGATTCGGCCGACGGCGTTCTCCATGGAATACATTTTTTTCTTTTCGTAAGGTATGGCCAGACCGCCCCCAATATCCAAAGTATCCAGAGCGGGATTCATTTTTTTTAATTTAACATAATAGCTCATGGCCAGTTTGGCGCTGGCCACCAAATCGTTCAAACTGACGATCTGCGAACTGGCATGGTAATGTAAAACTCTTAAATTTCTGATGCGGCCCAGTTCCAAAATTTCTTTGAAAGGGAAACCGAACTGATCCACTTTTTTATCCCAATAAGACCGGATTTTAATATCGGGTTCCACCCTAATGCCCACATCCCCGCGGTAACCTCTTAAGTAATCCAGTTCAAAATTGTTTTCTATAATAGGCACGATATAAAGGCCTTTGCCGCTTAGTTCTTCTATCAAGCTAAGATATTTTCTGGTTTTGGGGCCGTTGCAAATAACGCGTATTTTAGATGAAAACTGGTCTTGTTCCCATAACCGCTTAATCAGCCACAATTCGTTGACGCTGCCCACTTCCACATGCCCGCCTTCGGAAACTATGGGCAGAA
>JACQLN010000045.1 GCA_016204035.1 Parcubacteria group bacterium
GCCAAAAATAAAAGAGCTTCAAACAAAATATAAAGATAATAAAGAAGAACAGGCCAAACAGTTGATGCTTTTTTATAAAGAAAACAAGGTTAGCCCATTTTCCGGGTGTTTGCCGCTTTTGATACAATTACCCATTTTAATAGCTTTATATCAGGTTTTTTTGAAGGGTTTTGATCCGGCCAACCTCTCGGTTTTATATGGTTTTATAACTAATCCCGGCATTATTGATCCGGATTTTATAGGTTTAGTAGATTTATCCCAGGCCAATAAAATTCTGGCGGTTTTGGCCGGCGTGGCTCAATTTTGGCAAGCCAAAATGGTTTCCCCTAAAAAGAAACTTCCCGGGGCACCCAAAACCTCCGACGAATTTATGGCTCAAGCCATGTCTAAGCAAATGCTTTATTTTTTGCCGGTTTTGACGGTGGTAATTTCTTGGAATTTGCCGGCCGGTCTCGCGCTGTATTGGGTGGTAACCACCTTATTTACCGTAGGCCAGCAGTATGTTATTATGCGTCCCAGCCGCGACACCAATACGCGAATACACCCGAATGACACGAATCGCGTCAGACGCGACGAATGAATAATTCGTAAATTCGCGTGTTATTCGTAATTGGTGTCGCTATGGTAATGGA
The DNA here is from genome assembly GCA_016204035.1 of Parcubacteria group bacterium. Classification (GTDB taxonomy): domain Bacteria; phylum Patescibacteriota; class Minisyncoccia; order JACQLN01; family JACQLN01; genus JACQLN01. The sequence continues at coordinate 633 of JACQLN010000045.1, forward strand.
TAAGACGCAAATAGCTAAAAATTTTGCCTCAGAAATCCTTGGTTTTATGGGAGCTGAAGCTGAAATAAAAACTGGAATCGCCGATGGTCGTATAGAAATTAATGCTTCTGTGAAAGATGCCGGTTTTTTAATTGGCCGCGACGGCGAGCACCTTAAGGCCTTCCAGCATATTCTGGCGTTGATGCTTTCTAAAAAAATAAACGAGCCGGTAAACCCAGCCAATTTTATTTTTGATATAAATAATTATCAAAAGGAAAGAGAAGATTATCTTGCGGCCTTAACCAAAAACACAGCCCAACAGGTTTTAGAAGATAAAAAACCCCGCGAACTGTCTCCCATGTCGGCTTTTGACCGCCGGATTATCCACCTAAACGTGGAAAAAATAGCGGGGGTTAAAAGCGAGAGTATCGGCGAAGGAGAAGAAAGAAGGGTGGTTATTAAACCAGAATAATTTACAATTCTCAATTTACAATTTTCATTGAATTTTCAATTAAACAATTATCAAACCCGTTTGAAAATTGAAGCATTGATAATTTATTGTAAATTGAACATTGGAAATTGAAAATTTTAGAGCGTTAAGCGATAAAGCCGTCCGTCTATTTTATTTATAAAAAATAAATAGCTTTCGTCGGGCGCTAGAAACAAACCGGTGGCGTCAAAAACACCCTCTATTATTTTTTGAGTTTGTCCGGTGTCCAGATTGATCCTTATAATTTCCTCGCCGGATGATTTTATTTTTCTTTTATAATAATCATCGGGCATAACGTAATCATTTCCGGTTTTAATTACTCCGCAAAATATAGTCCGATCGTCCTGCGCCCAGGCGCATTTTTCCGGCAAGGTAAACTGGCTAATAACGCTTTGGATATTTTTTTCCAAATTGATTGATTTTAATTTCAAACTAGAACCGTCTTGTTCGGTTTCCGAAACCAAAACTTTTTTACCCGAAGGCGAAAAAAGCGAGGTCAAACCATAGACATTGCCCAGTATCCGGCTTATCTTTTTGGTTTTTAAGTCTAAATTATATAAAATTCCCCAAGCCAAACCCGAGGGCCTGGTTTTTAGGGCCACGGTGTTTTCGTTGTGCCAATCCAAAATCAGATCCGGTATTTTGGTTACAGCTATGTCTTTGGAACTGGTCAGGTCGCTGGCCGCTACGCTTATTTTTGACGCGTTTTCTCCGGGGGATAAAATTACCATCTCATCGCCGAGCGAGCTTAAAGATAACCCAGCGGTGTTGGTAGGCAGGGATTTAAGCGATTTTTTTTCTACATCGTAAACCAAATAACGGTTTTGGCCCGAAGCCAAGGCGTATTTTACGCTTACCAAGCGGCCATCACGGGAAAACACAGCTTCTCCGATTCGTTCCGAAGCGGCCAGGCCGATTTTATTTTTATTCTCACCGTTAAAATCTATTTGGTTGATAACTCCATCCCAGGCCACATAGGTTATTTTTTGGTCTGACGGTTCGGCAGAATTAGTTATAGCCGCGCCCAGTACTGTTTCCTGGGTTAGGGCTACCAGCCGTTCTTTTTCGGCGGGCGCGACCACTTCCTCTCCTAAAATATCTTCGGGCGGCGCGCCGGGCGGTGGGAGCGCTATTTTCTTAAAGAAAAAATAGTAAACCAAAAGACCCATAAAAATCAGGCCTAAAATAATGGCGAGGATTATTAGAATTTTTTTAGATTTGGACATAGTTGACTATTCAGCCAATGGTGTTAAAACACAGATATTATCTTGACATGTGCCCACGAAGCAGGTTCCATAAGCCATGTAGACATTGCAGTTCCCCCCCGTCGGCTCTTTAAGCGTGCATACACCTTGTGCTCCGGCGATATTCAAATCGATAAGCGCTCCAGTTGTCGGATCTAAACATCGTGTATATCCTCCGGCACACGGATTAGTAGCGTTGCATTCGGGATTGGCCACATCTGTTTGGCAGGTGCTAGCAACGCAAGCAAGCCCTGGGCCGCACTCATAACTAGTCGAACATTGACTTCCTTCATTATTTTTTTGTCTTATTTGTCCAAAAAGACGCCAATAAAACTCTCCTGTGCCGCTGGGAGGGTTAGGCACGCTTGGATTTCTAAGCTCCACCAGCTGGGGGTTGATGGTGCGCAAGAAAATATAGGAGCCTAGAAGGATTATCAAGCCCAGCACCGCGCCCATAATGCGGTCTTTGGCGGCTTTGACCTGGCCGGCATTGTCGCGGGCCGTCATCCATTCCACGCCGCTTCGCACCAAAGCGTAAATTATAGCGAGCCCCACCAAGGCCTGGCCCATTAAAAATATGTATCTGACCCATTGCGCCGGGCCCATAGCATCGGTTACGGTTACGCCTTGAACCGAAGGAAACGAAACCTCTAAAGCCCCAACCGCTGACGGCAAAGACAGCAACAAAATAGGTATAATTATATAGGACTTATAAGACCGATAGGACATATATATTTTTGATTTATTTTATTATTTTTATCTCTGTGGTTCGGGTGGCGCGGTCGTAAATGTTTTGGCCGGCTTTTTTGTTTTTTAATTCCAACCGCAAATTGGCGCTCATACCCGGAACCAGATTAGAGCCGATATTTATGGGTAAAATCTCCGGCCGAGGGCTGGAGTTGGCTTCTTTCCTGCCGTCAAAACGCCAATCATATTCCAAATTAGCCGGGTTGGAGGTGTTAAAATAAAACGGCCGAACCATCAAACTGCTTTCTCGGTTAGGAGAGAATCTTAACACGTCGGGCGACAAGTTATTGTAGTTGTCGTTATGGAAAATATAAAAGTAGGTTTCGGGCGAGACGGTTTTTATTTCTAAAGTCGCGCTGCCCCGCCGGCCTTGGTCGTCTTGAACAAAAACCCTGATTTCATGCGTGAATTCAGGCGTTTGAAAAGCGGTAACACTAAAAACGCTTTTACCCCGCCCCTGCAGTTCCGGCCCGTCTTTATTGGAAGAAATATCGTCCACCAGCCAAGTATAAATCAGCCGTTCCGGATTAGGCGCGTCGGCTAAGGCGTACAGGGTTATAAACGATAAAGGCGAAGGCAGGGCTTTCCCCGAGTAATCATACGGCAAAATAGTGTTAGCTTTCCAAATTATATCTAAATTAAAATCATTGCCAGTTTCCACCACGCTTTGCCTAAAAGCCGTTTCGGTTATAGCGTTGATGGCGCTTTCTATTTGATCCAGATCGGCTTGGCTCGCCTGTTCTAGATATTCTTGGGCCGAAGAGAAACTAACCGACCCTACTAGAGTTATTATAATTGATACTATAAAAATTTTTATTAAGAGATATTTCATTCTTTATGGCTGATTTCTTTATAAGCCCGCCAAACAAAAAAAGTCCAAAAAGAAAAAGCTGACCAAACAGGAATGAATTCGCCTATCATCTTTCTAATGAACTTTCTATACAATTTTCTTTTAGTTGCGCCCATATTGCTGTTTACATAACTGTAGATGATGGGCGCAATCACGATGTTGGCGAAAATACCGATTGTGCCCAAGCTGGCTATATCCACAATGTCTTTAGTTATAGCCGCCGCAAAAGGAATATGGGGAAACCCTTGATGGGTTGCTTCGCCGTTTTTTACGGCCCCAACGTCTTCCGGGTTGATGCTGTCGTAATCGTTCATTTGTTTTGAGATTCGGCCAGTTCGCGTTTAGCCGCTTCTATTTCCAACAATTGCGCCGGGTCTGATGTAATAACCTGGTCTTCGGTATAGGAAGCCACCACTTTTATGGCCGCGCGTTTTAAGCCGGCCAGGAAAATGCCTTCGCCCACGTTGGATTCCAGCA
>JACQLN010000043.1 GCA_016204035.1 Parcubacteria group bacterium
ATCGTGCGGTAAAATTAAATTAAACATGCCTCGCATCATCTCTTTCGTTAACCAAAAAGGCGGAGTGGGCAAGTCCACCAGCGTTATCAACGTGGGCGCGTTTCTGGCCGCCCACGGCCGGCGGGTGCTGGCGGTGGATTTGGATCCGCAGGCCAATACCACCTCGGGTTTAGGCGTGGATCCGTATCAAGTGGAATGGCATTTGTACCATGTTTTAACCAACGGTCTGTTGCCCGAAGAAGCCATCCGCAAAACCGGCGTCTTTGGTTTGGATTTATTGCCGGCTAATCCCAACTTGGCCGGCGCCGGCATAGAATTGGTGACCCAGCCCAACCGGGAATTCCGCTTGCGCGAAGCCCTGGCCCGCCTGACCACTCCCTACGACTATATTTTAATTGATTCACCACCTTCGCTGGGGCTTTTAACCGTTAATGGTTTGGCCGCTTCCGACTTTGTGGTGATTCCTGTACAATGCGAGTACTACGCTTTGGAAGGCATCGGCCATCTGCTAAAAACAATCAGTTTGGTTAAGGAAAATTTGGGGCATAACATCGATGTTTTGGGCGCGGTGCTGACCATGTACGATCGTCGGAACCGGCTTAACCGCGACGTGGTCAAAGAAATGCAAAGAAATTTTCCCGGGCGGGTTTTTAACGCCGTTATTCCCAGATGTGTTTCTTTGGCCGAGGCGCCTTCTTACGGCAAAACCATTTTACAGTACGACGTTTATTCCAAAGGCGGCCGGGCTTACCGGCAACTGGCCGAAGAGATTCTGACGCTGGAAAATGTGGAAGCGCCGGCAGTAAATGAAACAGCGGTGAAAGATGATAATTTTCAATTATCAAATACCAATTTACAATAAATTTTCAATGTTTTAATTTTCAAAATTTTTTGAAAATTGTAAATTGAAAATTGATAATTTCTTGTATGGCACTGGGTCGAGGTTTGGAATCTTTGATTCCGCAGAAAAATAAATCATCGGAAAACACCGCGGCCCCGCAACCGGCGGGTGTTTTGCCGTCTCCAGGCCCAGCCGATTCTTCTTCGGCCGGCCGGCGGGACAGCGTTTTTTATATTGAGTTGGAAAAAATAAAACCCAACCCCTACCAGCCCCGCAGGGAATTTGACGAAGGCGAACTGGCCAGTTTGGCCGAATCCATGAAGCAGTACGGCATGATCCAGCCCTTGCTGGTTTCTAAAATAGAAACAGTCGTGCCCTCGGGCACCAAAGTGGAATACCAGCTTATTGCCGGCGAACGGCGTTTGAAAGCGGCGGGCCTGGCCGGTCTGCGGCAGGTGCCGGTCATAATCAAAAATCCCGACGAAGCCACCAAGCTGGAACTGGCTTTAATAGAAAACGTGCAGCGCCAGAACTTGAATCCGGTGGAAGAAGCCCTGGCTTACGAACGGCTGATGCGGGAATTCAAAATGACCCAAATTCAAGTGGCTGTTAAAGTCGGCAAGAGCCGCGAGGTGGTGGCCAACCGCGTTCGTATTTTAGATTTGCCTTACGAAGTTCAAAAAAACATTTCCGAAGGCAAAATAACCGAAGGCCACGCCAAAGTGCTTTTGATCATTAAAAATCCCGAACGCCAAAGATTTTTGGCCGAAGAGGCCGTTAAAAAAGATATGTCGGTGCGCGAACTGGAAGAATTGGTTAAACAGGAAGAATCCTATAAATCAAAAACGCCGAAAATTATTGATCCGGAATTGGAAAATTACAAAAAAAACATTCAAGACACCTTAGGCACGCCGGTGGCTTTTTCCGGCAGCCGCGAAAAAGGCAAACTGGCTATTAGTTTTTATTCCCCAGAGGATTTAGAGCGAATTCTCAAAAGATTGACAGGATAGTTCATGAGCTTGTTTTGATTTACGTTCAGGTATATAATCTGTATTACATTGTAATACAATTAAATTTACAAAAATATGGCTAGAGTCATTGTGCCGATATCGTTACCTAGAGACCTTAATCTAAGAATAAAAAAACAAGTTAAAAAAAGAGGATTTGCTTCCAAATCGGAATACTTTCGCGATCTGGCGAGGGAGAATTTAGATCGGGTGGAATTGGAAGAGGAACGCAAAAAACATCCTAGATTTTACGCCAAACTAGATCGTGAATTGAAAAAGGGATTAAAGGCGATTGATAGAGGTGAGTATGCCGGTCCTTTTACTGCTGAAAAAGCTGTTAAGTTTCTTGCTTCTATTGGTAGTTCTAAAATTAAGAAATGAATCATTCGTTTCTTGATCAATTTAAGAATCAGTTAATTCTTTTACCTAAAGAAATTCAGAAAAAGTTTAACAAGCAGTTTAATTTTCTGCTTAATGATTTACGCCATCCCTCCTTGCGTGCCAAGAAATATGGAGGGGTTGGTAATGTCTGGCAGGCTCGTGTGGATAACGATTACCGTTTTTATTTTGAGATTAGAGGTGATACATATTTCTTTGTAAGTATTGGGAAACATCCAAAATAATCAAGAAATTAATCTCAAGCGTTCGCGGATTTTGGCGCGGGCTTTGGAAGTTTTTACAAAGTTAAGCCAGTCCCGGGATGGGCGCTGGTTTTTGTTTATCACAATCTCAACTATATCGCCGTCGTTTAAGGATTGGTTGATGGGCGTGATTTTGCCTAAAACTTTGGCCTGGGAGCATTTATCGCCCAGATCGGAATGGACCGCGTAGGCAAAGTCCACCGGCGTCGCGCCTTCGGGCAGTTCTATAACGTCGCCTTTGGGCGTAAACACGAAAATCCTGTTTTTGAAAAAATCTATTTTGGCGTTTTCCCAAAAATCCTCGCTGGTCATATTTTGTTTTTGCCACTCCGCCAGCTGGCGCAGCCAGGAATATTTTTTAGTAAGCGGGTTCGCGTCTTCTTTATAACCCCAGTGGCCGGCGATGCCGTAATCGGCGTTTAGGTGCATTTCGGGCGTGCGGATCTGAAACTCGGTTATTTTTCCATTTTCGCAAAAAACAGTGGTGTGCAAAGACTGGTAGCCGTTGGGTTTAGCCAAAGCGATAAAATCTTTAATCCGGTTGGGCAGGGGCGGCCAGTATTTATGGAGTATACCCAGAGTTTCGTAACAGCTGGCCACATCGGGCACGATCACTCTTAAGGCCGCGAGGTCGTAAATCCTTTCCAAATTAAAATCGTATTTTTGCAGTTTGCGCCATAAACTGTAAAGATGTTTGGCTCGGGCGTTTACCGCCAGGTATTTTATGCCGCTGGCCTTAAGAATTTTTTCTACCTCCGGTTTTATTTTTTCCAGATATTTTTTGTTTTCAGCCATCTGGCTGGCGGCCAGATCAAGCAGTTTTTTATAATCTTCGGGGTAAACAAAAGGGAAAGCGTAATCTTCCATCACACCTTTAATTTCGCCCATACCCAAGCGGTCGGCCAGGGGAGCGTAGATTTCCAGGGCCTCTTTGGCAATTCTTTCTTTATTGCCTTTATAGCCATCCAAAGTTTCCAAATTATGGAGCCGGTCGGCCAGTTTTATTAAAACCACGCGGATGTCTTTGGCTGTGGCCAAAATCATTTTATGGAAGTTTTCCCTAAAGCCCTTATCGCCGCCGTAGCTGACGCGATGGAGTTTGGTAACGCTTTTTACCAGAAAGGCGATGTTGGTTCCGAATTCTTTTTCCAAATCTTCGGGTTTGTAATTGGATTCCTCTAAGACATCGTGCAACAAACCGGCTGAAACGGTTTCGTAATCTAAATTAAGATCGGCCAGTATTTTAGCCACTTCAACCGGATGGGAAAAATACTCTTCGCCCGAGTCGCGCTTCTGGCCTTGATGGATTTTTTGGGCAAAATCAAAAGCCTGCCGGATGGTTTCGGCCTCTTGGGGAGTATATTTACTTAGTATTTTATTCAAAGTTTCGGACATAATCTACCAGAAACAAACCCTTTCGCTACGTTTGAGTTCTTGGTTTATTTTTCAGGAAGAATAAGTTCCAGCTACCGTTCGCTCACTGGTGCTGCTTATTCGCTCTTCCCTCGGAAACCTCGGGAAACCATGCCCGCTCATAAGCAGAACCGCGCCGGAATTTTTCTTCCTTCTAAGAATATGCTTTTAATATAGCTTTTAAGCCATTTTTCGTCTATATTTGGGCTTGCTATTGACAAGCAGGTTTCTATATGCTAAGATTATAACAGAGAGTTAAAGGTGGTTTCATGTACCTAACAAGGGGGGAGAGGAAAGATGGAAACGATCTTGAGTATCGTCGTGGGCGTTCTGGTTCTGGCTGCCATCACAACCCTGATCAAGGTGAACCTTCTGCCGAAGGGCTCGGGCATCGTCAACGACCCCGTCGCGCTCACCCAGGTCCGGCCGGGTTGGCAGGTGATGTTCGCCGGCGACTGGTATGATTGCCAGATCGTCGGCGACAACGGCCATGTGGGCAAGCTGGTCCGGCTGACGGACAAGCGGACCCACAGCCGCATCATCAGCCGGCCGCTGGGTGCGATCCGGCAGGTGGTGTGAAGCAGAAGTTCTTCAACGAGTAGTTCGCGAGAGGCGAGGTCTAAGACCCCGCCTCTTTTAATTTCCCCGCCCTTGAGATTCTTTAATGCTATTGAAAATTCTTTTTCTAAGATGCGACCAAGTACTACCGAATCTTTTTACTTGATATTCTCTTTCCAGCGCATCTTTTTTTGATAAGTAACACTCATAGTATACCAATTTCACAGGTAGATATTTCTTTGTCGTAAATACCCTTCCTTCTTTATGTTTTTTAATGCGCTCCCTTAGGTTTGGTGTAAAACCTATGTAGAGCTGATCATTGCTCATTATTAGAACATACATGTAATACATAAGAGCGCAAAGAATCTCAAGGGCGGGGTTCGGCGACGTCGGTTTTTATCTTGGGATTGGTCCAAGAAGCATAATCGCACTTGGGATATCTGGAACAGCCGTAGAAAGTTTTTTTGGTGCGGGTGCGCTTAACAATCACTTCGCCCTCCACGCATTTGGGGCATTTCATGTCTATTTTTTCCAGGATTTTTTCGGTGTGTTTGCATTCGGGAAATCCGGTGCAGGCGTAAAATTTTCCAAAGCGCCCCAGTTTTATAACAATCGGTTTGCCGCATTCGGGGCAAACCTTGTCGGTGGGCTCGTCTCTTTTGAAATCGGTTTTTTTAAGTTCGTCCATTTTTTCTTTTAAGTTGGCTTCAAACGGCCCGTAGAATTCGCGAATCACCGGCACCCATTCAATTTTATCTTCGGCGATTTTATCCAAATTTTTCTCCATCTGGGCGGTAAAATTTATATCCACTATTTTGGGAAAATGTTCCACCAAAAGGTCGTTGACGATAATACCCATCTGGCTCGGCTTAAACTTTTTTTGTTCGTCGCGTTCCACATAGCCGCGATACTGAATGGTGGACAGAGTGGGAGCGTAAGTGGATGGCCGGCCGATGCCATGTTGTTCTAGGGCTTTAACCAGAGTGGCTTCGGAATAGCGCGCCGGCGGTTCGGTAAAATGCTGGTCCGGTTTTAATTCAATCAAGTTTAATGGTTCGCCGGTTTTTAGTTCCGGCAAAATTGTTTCTTCGGTTTTTAAGGAATAAACTTTAGTGAAGCCGTCAAATTTCTTGGTAATTCCATTGGCTCTAAAAATGTGATTGTTCGCCGATACATCCACGATGGTGGCGTCAAAAATAGCCGGGGCCATTTGGCTGGCCATAAAACGCTGCCAAATAAGCCGATAGAGTTTTAGTTGGGCCTGATCCAAATGGCCGGCTATGGCCTCGGGGGTTCTTTTGGGATCGGTCGGTCTAATGGCTTCGTGGGCTTCTTGGGCGCCCTTGGCCTTGGTTTTGAAAACTTTTGTTTCCAGATATTTTTCGCCGAAGTTTGATTTTATAAAACTGGCGGCTTCGGCTACGGCATCCTGCGACAAATTCAAAGAGTCGGTTCTCATGTAGGTAATCAAACCGGTGCGGTCGCCGTTTATATCCGCGCCTTCGTAAAGCTGTTGGGCCAGCATCATGGTGCGCTTGGCCGAAAAACCCAGTTTGCGGGCGGCTGATTGTTGAAGGGTGCTCGTGGTAAACGGGGGGTAGGCGTTTCTTTTGGTTTCTTTTTTTTCTACGGCCTCAACTTTCCAGGCGGCGCCGGTTAGATCGTCTACGATTTTTTGAGCCGATTTTTGATCGGGCACGGCAAATTTATCCAAGACTTTATCATTTATTTTAATCAGTTTGGCTTCAAAGATTTCTTGTCCTTGATCTTTTATTGTTTGTAACTTGGCTATGAGATCCCAATATTCTTGTTTTTTAAAGTTTTCCCTCTCGCGTTCGCGTTCCACTACCAGCCGAACGGCCACCGATTGCACCCGGCCGGCCGAAAGGCCGCGCGAAACTTTTTTCCAAAGCATCGGCGAGAGTTTATAACCCACCAACCGGTCTAAAACGCGGCGGGCTTGCTGGGCGTCTACCAGATTTTGTTCTATGGCGCGCGGATGTTTTAACGCTTCTAAAATCGCTTTGGCCGTAATTTCGTGAAAAACGATTCTGGCTATTTCTTTTTTTGTTTTTTCTAGACCCAAAGCGGCGAGCAGATGCCAAGCGATGGCTTCGCCTTCGCGGTCTTCGTCGGTGGCCAGAATGATTTTATCGGCTTTAGCGGCAATTTTTTTTAGCAGGGCAACCTGTTTTTTGGCTTTGGTGGGAATTATGTATCTGGGTTCAAAATCGTGTTCCACGTCTATACCCAGGTCGCTTTTAGGCAGGTCGCGCACATGGCCAAAAGAGGACTCCACCTTAAAGTCTTGGCCTAAAAATTTTTCTATAGTCCGGGCCTTGGCCGGGGATTCTACGATTACAAGGTTCATTATGTTTTTACAGAATTATGATTTTGCTCGCCAGGGAGGAGACCTTAACCCTCCCTATTTTATAAAACAATCCTCCCTGAGTTCGCAAAATCATAATTCTGTTGCAAACTAAGCAAATATCATTTTGAGCGACTTCAAGGAGGTTCAATAATTTTATTATAAAGAGGGAGGATGTAAGTGCCCCTCCTTGCACGAGCGAAAAGTGATATTTGCGTTGTTCATTTATAAAAGGGTATATATCTGCCCGCCGGTGTTTTTTATAAATCCTTTAAGTTCCAATCCGGTTAAGGTTGAACTGACCACATGGGGCTTAAGTTTAGTTATTTGAATTATTTTGTCAATATGAGCTGGTTCTTTTTGTATCAAGCTCACCATGTTTTTTTCATCGGCTGAAAGTTTATCCAGGTTAACTTTTATTTTTTCCTCGCCGGTTAAAACTTTCAAATTTAGTTCCTGAAGTATGTCTTCGGCGGTTAAAATCACCTTGGCGCCTTCCTGGATCAATTTGTTGGTGCCGGCCGCGGTGGGGTAGGTAATCGGGCCGGGCAGGGCGAAAACTTCGCGGTTGGCCTCCAGGGCTTGTTTGGCCGTAATCAACGCCCCGCCGTCGGCTTTGGATTCTATAACCAAAGTTCCCAAGGATAAGCCGGCGATAATGCGGTTGCGGGCCGGAAAGTTTTGGCGCAAGGCCGGCGTGCCCACCGGATATTCCGAAACTATCAAATTATTTTTAGCCAGCATTTCTTTGGCTATGGGCTCGTTCATTTTAGGATAAATTTGATCCAGACCGCAGCCCAGAACCCCGATGGTTTTTCCGCCGGC
>JACQLN010000049.1 GCA_016204035.1 Parcubacteria group bacterium
CACCCATAACCAGCGGCAAGATAATAAACGATGGAGCCGCGAAAGCCCCTAAAAGCATGGTAGCCACCATAGTAGCCACATAGGTTTCAAAAAGATCCGCGGCCATGCCGGCGCAGTCGCCGACGTTGTCGCCGACGTTGTCGGCAATAACGGCCGGATTCCTGGGATCATCTTCGGGAATACCGGCTTCTATTTTTCCCACCAGATCAGCGCCCACGTCGGCGCCTTTGGTAAATATGCCTCCGCCCAAACGGGCAAATATGGAAATCAAACTGCCGCCGAAACCAAGACCGATCAAGGCCTCTAAATCTCCAGTTACAAAATAAAAACCGGCCACGGCCAGCAGCGCCAGCGAGGCCACAAAAAAACCGGTAACGGCCCCGCCTTTAAAAGCCAACATGAAAGCCGGCTTCAAACCCGATTTGGCGGCTTCGGCCACCCTAACATTAGACCTAACCGCCACATTCATGCCTATGTAGCCCGCCAAAGCCGATAAAAAACCGCCCACTAAAAAACCGACGGCTGTGGTTAAATTCAAGGCAAAGTAAATACCCACGGCCAGTAAAGCGGCAATAATAAAAATGGTTTTGTACTGTCTTTTTAAGTAGGCCGAGGCGCCTTCGCGAACGGCCTGGGAAATATTTTTTTGGGCTACCGGACCTTCGGGTTTTTTCAAAACCGAAATTATTAAAAAAGTTCCGTATAAAAGCCCGACGACTCCGGCAAAAATAATAAATAATTGAGTTGTGAACATACTTTTTTATTAAATAATTTCAATGACTAAAGGTTAATTTTCAAGTTTCAAGTATCAATTTTCAAATCAGAATTTGATCATTAAATACTTGATAATTCATTGATAATTGTAAATTGATAATTGATAATTTCAAGTATTGGGTATTTCTGGCGCCGATTCTGATTTTTCCTCTGTAACAGTTTCTTCCGCCTGTTGCCCGACCGCCGGCTCCGGCTTAGCGGGCGCGCTGGATTTAATGTCTATCTTCCAGCCCGTCAATTCCGCGGCTAAACGAACATTCTGGCCTCTTTTGCCTATAGCCAAAGAAAGCTGGTCTTCGGTTACTTCCGCCACAGCCATATGATACGCTTCATTCAAATCAACATTCAATACTTTGGCCGGCGACAGAGAATTGGCGATAAATTTAGCCGGATCTTCCGACCAAGCCACAATATCAACATTTTCTCCGCCTAATTCGTTGATAACGGAGGTTACCCTAATGCCGCGCTGGCCCACGCACGAACCCACCGGATCAATTCCGGGTTCGTTGGAAGAAACCGCCACCTTGCTCCTGGAACCGGCTTCGCGGGCGATGGCTTTAATTTCCACCGCGCCCGAAGCGATTTCCGGAACTTCCAACTCAAACAATTTGGCGACTATTTTAGGATGCTTGCGCGAAAGTATAATGGCCGGACCGCGGTTATCTTTATCCACTCGCACCATAAAAACCCTTAAACGCTGCCCGATGCGGTAACGCTCCTGGGGAATCTGTTCTTCGGGAAACAACACGCCCGTAGTGCGCCCGATATCCAAATAAACCGTGCCGCGTTCTATCCTTTGGACCGAAGCCGAAAGAATATCGCCTTCTTTTTCTTTGAAGGTTTCGTAAACAACTTCTCTTTCGGCCTCGCGGATGCGCTGAATGATCACCTGCTTGGCTGTTTGGGCCGCGATGCGGCCGTAATCTTCTTTGGTTTCCAAGGGTATTAAAAGTTCGCCGCCCAATTCCAAACCGGGTTTTATTTTTTGGGCCTCGGCCAGCATAATATGGCGCTTGGGATTAAAACGAAATTTTTTGTCTTCGGTCGGCTGTTCCTCTTCTTCGCTTTCCACAGTTTCAACAGCCGGCGGCTGGGGTTCCGTATTTTCTGTTGGCTCTTCCGATTCACCTTTTATTTTGGCCTCCCTTTCGGCTCTTTCGCGCTCCATTTGAGCGATTTCCTCTTCGGAAAAAATCATGCTCTCGTCCACAGCCGTCATTACTTGAAAAAACTTGGCCTCGCCGGTTTTTTCTTCCAGCTTGACTCTGATGTTCTGCCCTTTCTCGCCGTAGTCTTTTTTGTAAGCCGCGGCCAGGGCCATTTCTATGGTCTCTACGACTTTTTCTTTAGGAATGCCCTTTTCCTCGGCAATCTGGTCTATAGCCGAAATAAATTGTTTTAGGTCTACCATTAGATTTATTATATAGGATTTATAAGTCCTATAGGTCCTATTAAAGAAGGACCGCTTCCGGCGGTCCTTAACAGCGCTTCAACAGTATATTCCCATTATACACCTCCCCCGCTTTTTGGCAAGGGATCCGCTAAAGAAAACAAACTATGGTCTACTTGAGCTGGATCCAACCGATCCAGCACCTCCAACTCCGAAACCGGAAATACGTGCGCATGCCGATGACCACTATTCTCAATCAAGACCTGGACACCTTGCCACGAGGCCCAGCGCCAACCAAACAACTCTGGTATCACCATACCTACCACGCCTGTGGGTTTATGCAGCACACGGGCATAATCCAACTCGGTCACATAACCCATAGCTGTTTCCTTTCTTAAAGAACTGACTACGACAACTGTCGTATAATAATATTGTATAATACAAGAATGGAAATTAAAAAACTTTTTGGGGATTACTTGGACTATCTGGAAATAGAAAAAAACCGCTCTCCCAAAACCATAGAAAACTATGCCAGATATTTGAACCGGTTTTTGGCTTGGTCAAAAAAATCTTCCCCGGAAACTATTACCGCGGATTTGGTAAGAAATTACCGGCTTTACTTAAATAGAATCAGCCCTCCGTTAAAAAAAATAACCCAGGCCTACCATTTAATAGCTTTGCGTAATTTTCTAAAATATCTGGCCAAACGGGATGTTAAAACTTTAACTTCCGACAAAATTGAGCTCGGCCCAACCGGCGACCGGCATATAGATTTTTTGGAAAATGAGGAAGTGGAACGGCTTTTGGCCGCGGCCAGCGGCGCTTCGCCTAAAGGTTTTCGCGACAAAGCCATTTTAGAACTTTTATTTTCCACCGGCCTGCGCGTTTCAGAATTATGTTCTTTGAATCGGGAATCGGTCAATCTTAAAAGGGGGGAGTTCGCGGTTAAAGGCAAGGGTGATAAAATCCGCGTCGTTTTTCTTTCGGAACCGGCCAAGAACGCCCTGACCGCTTATTTGGATAAAAGAAAAGATATAGACGAAGCGTTATTTGTGAGAAATATAAAGATACAAGCCTTCGCCCCGAGCTCAGTCCGAGGGGATACAAGTTCCAAGAACCAAGATTTAAGGTTGACGCCGCGGAGTATTCAGCGCTTGGTAAAATATTACGCCGCCCGGGCCGGCATCGTAAAAAACATCCACCCCCACACCTTAAGACACTCTTTCGCCACCGATCTGTTGCGCAACGGCGCCGATATCAGATCGGTCCAAGCCATGCTGGGGCACGCCAACATCACCACCACCCAAATCTACACCCACGTTACCGACACCCAATTAAAAGAAGTCCACCAGGCCTTTCACGCCCGAAGAAGGAAAAAATAATCAAAACTTGCTAACATAACCATAATAATGATAATTTAATATTATGGCGGTACTAACTATTAATAAATCAATAACTAAAGGAGAAGAATTGGTAATCATACCTCGTAAAGAATACGAGAAACTTACTTTTGCTAAAAAAACAAAGACGAATTTAGATAAAGAACTGTTGGCGGCGCTCAAAGAAGTAAAACAGGGAAAAATAATTGGGCCGTTTAGTTCTGTCAAAGAGTTAAAGAAGTCTTTGGAAAAATGAAGTTGTTTTATCCGCCTAAGTTTAAAAAGGAACTTAGAAATTTCCCCAAAGAAATCCGGCAAAAGTTTTATAAACAGGCCGGTTTTTTGTTAAGAAATATAAATCATCCCTCTCTGCGCGCCAAAAAATATAGCGAGACTGCAGACATCTGGCAAGCTCGCGTAGATAAGCATATACGTTTTTACTTTATTATCCAAAAAGACATCTATATTTTTACTCACATCAAAAAACACTCCGACTGACTAAAAAATTAAAACCCCATCGCTTCTTTGGCTAATTTGAGAGTTGTCTCGGCTTCGGCGCGGGCGCGGGCGGTGCCTTCTTCTAAAATACGGCTGATGAGTTTTGGATCTTTTTCAAATTCAGCCCGCTTTTTCCTTATAGGATCCAGAAAAACATTGATGGCCGCGGCCAATTTTTCTTTAACTTCCACATCCTTCACCGCGCCTTTTTGGTAGCGCGATTTTAGGTCGGCGACCTCGCCGGTATTGAGATTAAAAATATCATGGTAAATAAATACCGGGTTGCCCTCTATCTGGCCGGGTTCGTTGCCGTGGATACGACTAGGATCGGTGTACATACTCATTACTTTCTTTTTAACTTCTTCGGTAGAATCCGAAAGATAAATACAGTTGCCGAGCGATTTGGACATCTTGGCCTTGCCGTCCGTGCCCACCAAAGTCCCCTCCGAAGGGTAACCCTTCGGAACAAGCGCTTCGGGTATGGGGAAAACCTCGCCATACATGCTATTGAATCGGGTGGCGATTTCGCGGGTCAGTTCCACATGGGACTGCTGATCTTTGCCCACCGGCACCACATTGGCCCGCACCATCAAAATATCGGCGGCTTGCAAAACCGGGTAGGCCAACAGCCCCAGCGAGGCGTTGGCTATTTTAAGATCGCGCATTACTTCTTTTAAGGTGGGCAGACGTTCTAAACGTTCCTTAGTAACGAGCATGGAAAACAACAGGTGAAGATAAGCCACCTCCGGCACTTCGGATTGGCGGTAAAAAATTACTTTTTCGGGATCCAAACCCACTGCCAGATAATCCAGCATCAATTCGCGGATGTTTTCATTAAGTTTTTGAATATGCTCTTTTTCGGGTTTAGTGGTAAGCGTGTGCAGATCGGCCAGAATTATAAAAGTTTCGTAGTCGTTTTGCAACGCGACCCGATTCTTTAACGTTCCCACGTAATGGCCCAGATGTAATTTTCCCGTGGGCCTGTCGCCAGTTAAAATACGTTTCATAATTTTTATTATTTCCTATGTGCTCTCGGAGGGACTCGAACCCCCAATAGCTGGTTCGAAGCCAGCCGTGATATCCATTTCACCACGAGAGCGGCAAACTTGACCTTTATAACCCGCTTCTGCTAGCTTCCTTAGAGTCAATATAGCATAACCGGCTTGGTATTGACAAGTAAAGCATAAGTATAGTATAATGAATATATCGCGTAAAGACGCGGTTTTTTGTTAGTTTTGCCTCCGCTTTTAGCGGAGTCGCAAAACAATAACCCCGCCTTAAGTCTGGTAATTACTGGATAAGTGAAATATCGGGAGCCGTAGGCGTATTAGCTAAAAAACATTAGATGTAATGGCTCACGGCTAGACTTAGGGCGGGGTATGTAGCCACGGCACAGCGGTGCGTTCCGCCAACTACTATGAAAAACATCACCAAAAAAATCACTGTTTTACGCTTAATACTGGCCCTGGTGGTTATGACTTCTTTTCCGGCTCAAACCCAGGCCGCTTTTGTGGATTTTGACAGTATTGGTTCTTGGTTTAAAGATAAATTAACCGCCATAGCTTGGGCGGAAAAATTGCCGGAGACAACTGGATCCGAACTGATAACTGTAAAAG
>JACQLN010000047.1 GCA_016204035.1 Parcubacteria group bacterium
AAAGAAGCTAATTTCAGCCTCTTAATATTGTTTTTAACAACCTTAAAATCATCCTTGATTCTGAAATCGGTGGCAATGGGCATATACTTGGCCGGCACGTAAAACAACTCCACCCAATTAAAAACGCTAAGCCCGGCCTTCAGCTTGGCCGTTTGTTTGCGCACGCCTTTGGCCTGTAAATGCATCAACCCGTGTTCCTTGGTATAGAGCGTAAAAACAGAGTCGGCCTCGCGCCGCGGAGTTTTTTTTAGTATGATGCCCTCAACGGATTTCATAGTTAAAAGTATAACACTATCACTATAAGGAAAATAAAATCTGGCTACCATTCGCTCGCCCAGCGTGCTCGCTCACTGGTACTGCTCTCTCACTCTCCCCTCGCAAGACCTCGGGGAACCGTGCCCGCTCATTCGCAGAACCGCGCCAGAACTTATTTTCCTTATCAAAGCCAAGTTTCCGTTTTCGCTGGTAAGTTTTGTTTGAGCCGCAGTCTGCGGAGGCGAGTTAACTTACCAAGAAAATGGAAACTTGGCGGAATATAAATGTCCAAACACAGTAAAATTCTAATACTTATACTACTCACCGCGGCTTTTTTGCGTTTATGGGGCTTGGGTTCGGGCGAATTGGTTTTTGACGAGGCCTTATACGCTTTTAGGTCCATCGGCTGGCTGGATTATTTGGAAAGCGCCGTTCAAACCACGCCTGTGCAATGGCTCGCTGATGCCAACTTGCCTGGGTGGCAAAAACTTTCTTTCCACGACCATCCCCCATTTTTCTTTCTTACCCAAAAAATATCCTTCAGTATTTTCGGCGATTCCTTGTTCGCCTCCCGGTTGCCTTCGGCTCTCGCCGGAATCGTTTTTGTTTATTTGATTTATTTAATATGTAAAAAACTTTTTTTATCCGAACCGGCCGCGTTGGCATCGGCTTTGATAGCCACGGCTAGCTTCGCCCATGTTTCCGTTTCGCGCCTCGCCATGATGGAATCGGTTTTATTCTTTTTTGTTGCGGCTAACATCTACTGTTTTCTAAGGATGCTTGACGATCATAAACACTGGCCGGTTTTCGGCATTACGCTGGGTTTGGCTTTGTTAACCAAATACACCGCCGCATTTTTGCCGCCAGCATATTTTTTATACTTAATAATCAACCAACGTTCCCTGCTAAAAGATAAGCGGCTCTACGCTGGCCTGTGCCTCGCCCTTTTAATTTTTTCTCCGGTGATTATTTACAACATTTATTCTTATAAAACTTTCGGTCACTTTGATTTGCAATTTTCGTACCTGTTAAACCAAAAAACCCCTTGGCCGGTGGAAAGTTTCGGCGGCAAAACCCAAGATCCTTTTTCCCAAATCGGCGAAAACTTAACAGGCGTGTTTTCCTGGCCGTTTCTAATATCCTCGCTGACCGGACTGATTTTGATATTGCGAAAAAAAGAATCAATAAAGCGGCTGGCTTTGGTTTTGATTTCTTTTGTATTTATAACCCTGCTTTTAACGCAAACCGGCTCGGCTATAAGATTTGTTTCTTTATATGTGATTAAGTTTGTTTTTTTGGCTTCCGCCGTTTTTATTTTTCTCTGGAATAAAAATAAAAAAATGGCGCTGGCGGTTTTGGCGATTTTTACCGCCCACGAACTTTTTTTCACCTCTGAACGGGTTTTTATAAATCCGCCCGACTACGGCGTGGTTAAACTGGATAAATATCTTGATTCCGTTTTTAACGGCGGCCGGTCCGAAGCCGTGCCCTCGCATTCCAATCCCCATTTGAATAAGGTGATCCAAAAATACGCGGCGTATACGCCGATAACGCTTACCCGACCGGCCGGAATAATTTATGACGACGACATCGCCACCGGACCTATGCTTTGGCTCTTGGCCCGCCGGCAGTATTACCGCGCCATACCCATAATGAAAGCCAGCCAATTTCAGGAAACGGCCGAAGGAACCAAAGGATTTGACTTATACTTTATAAAAGCCGAAGCGGCTTCGCCGGTAAACCCCATCCGCGCCACCGACTACGCCGAACAGGTTGAAAATATGCTGAAAAACAACAACCAAAAACCGGTTTTTGCCGTAAAAACGCGTGTTAGCGAACCTGCTTTTACGGTTTATAAATTTTCCGTTCAATAACTTGTTCAATTTTGAAACCCTTGCAATATTTCAAAATTCCCGAATAAGAAGCTCGATTCTTCTCGTTTATCCGTCTTAACAGCCGCCTTTTGGTTCTGGTTCTTAAAACTCTGTGACGCGGCAAGACCACATAGCCCAAAAAATCAATGCCTTGGCGGTGTTTACGTAATACAATTTTTTTGGGATGGAGCGATAATTTTAGATGATTGTTTAGAAAATCGTTTATCGTTTCCGATAAACCAAGTAGGTGTCGAAAATTATCCCCGAGAATAACAAAATCATCACAATAACGGATATAATATCTTTCTTTTAATTTGTGCTTAACAAATTGGTCCAGTTCGTTAAGATAAATATTGGCAAACAGCTGGCTGGTAACGCTGCCTAAGGGCAACCCTTGGGAGAAACTTTTAACAATTTTCTCAATCAGACGCATGGCCTCTGCATCGCCGATCTTTCTGGAAATCAATCCCATTAAAATATCTTGATCCACCGAATCAAAAAACTTTTTAATGTCGCATTTTAAGGCAAAGATATTTTTAGAATTGTTTTGGCTTAACTTGCGGCAAAAAGTTTCTAGTCTGGTTACGGCTTTATGCGTTCCTTTGTTTAATCGGCAGGAATAAGAATCAAATATGAAAGATTTATCAAAAATATGATAAAGAACCCTGAATACAGCTTGATGTAAAATCCTGTCGCGAACACTGGCTTTATGAATACGCCTCAATTTGGGATCGGTAACGTAAAAAGGTGTGTAACTGCCGTGCTCGTAGGTTTTACTCTTTAACTCGCCGTGGAGTTGAAACAGATTGTCTTCCAAGCTAAACTCAAATTCTTGAACATCCGGCCGTCTTCTTTTGCCTCGTTTGAACTCGCGCCAAGCCGAAAATAGGTTTTTTAGAGAAACAACCCTATCAAAAACATTATGGAGAACTTCCCCATTAAAGCCCCCCCCCAACGGAGTTGACGCGAGTTTGGCGCATAAAGTTAGTGAATTTTACAAGAAGATTTATTCTTTGTCCGGTAAAATAAATAAAAGAGACAAGTTTGGAATTTGGTTGAAGATAGAAAATTCGTGTTTGGAAACCTTACGGCTTGTAATTAAGGCCTCTTTTACAAATAAACTAACTAAATTGCCGTTATTGGATTTGGCCAGAACAGAGATTGAGGTGCTTAAAAGATTCATAACCATAGCCCACGAATTAAAAATTATACAAACCCAAAATTATCTGGGGTTGGAATCGGATTTACAGGAAATATCTAAAATGGCTAACGGCTGGATAAGATACTTAACACAAAAGGAGCGCTAGATCCTTTTAATGTGGAAACTTCTCGCGGGAGCGTAAATTGCTGTTGGAATTGTCATGGTTGTACCAGTTGACGTTCATATCGTCTCCGTTCCAGTTGACGTTCGGCACATTACCGTCCTGATTGCGCGAACCCGTTTAATTGCCTGATTTTTCCAACATCACCGATAATCTTTTTGTAAAATTATCTGGGTTAGCCGCGGACACACGCGGATTTTTTTACGAAGTATTTCGGCAAAGATCCGGAAACCTTCTCTAAAACCAGGCAAGCAGTTTCCTGTTTTGATTGGCAAACCGTTATCTCGTAAGACCGGTTGTATTAGCCAATGAAATTTTATCATAAAAAGACCGCCGCGTCAGACGCGGCGGGAAAAGGGTACAAGGGAAAAGGTACAAGTGAAAAAATCAGAAAACTACCTCGCGGGAGCGTAAACGGCTGCTGGAATCGTCATGGCTGCACCAGCGGACGCGCATATCGTCTCCGCCCCAGCTGACGTGCGGCACATGACCGCCCCGACTGCGCGAACCCGAGCATAGGGTAATGGTGTTGGGGTCCAGGTGCTTCTTGGTCTCGCTCCAGTACATCAATTCATGGAGGAGACGCTCGGTCAGGGTTTCGGTGGTGATGCCTTTTTCCTTGATCTGGATGGCAGAGAGGTTTTTGAGATTGTCGTCGGCTGCCTGGGTATCTTTGACCAGGATGGCGTAGGGGGCGTCTTTGGGGTTTCTTTCCTCCTTGTCCCAATCCAAAGCCGAGTCCAGATCACTTGTGTATTTCCAGCAAGGGAAGTGTTTCTGGCAGGCCTCGTAGGCATGGTTGGGAGTCATACCTTGGGGAACGATAAGGGTGCGGGTGAAGCCGGGTCTTGGTTCGGGGATACGGACGCTGGAGAAATCCAGGTCCAGGCCGAAGTATGTGAGGTATAAGGTCCGATAACCCTCGACATCGTTATTGTCGAACGGATTCTGCCTTTTGAGAAACAGGCCCAGCTCCGTCGGCGTAAGAACGCCGTGCTGGAGTTTATGGGCCAAATCTGCGATCATGCCAAGCACATTGCCCGGCACGCTTCCGACCATTTCCTGTTTCACGGTCAGTTCCTCCTAATTAATGGTTTTAAGAATTTTCAGCCAGTTTGGCTGACTGTTTTAATGGTAATATACCGTCCTAGTGCTTGTCAATAGTTAGCACCATTTTGAGCCCCCTTGTCTAAATCCAAGCACACTGAATTGATGCAATATCTTTTACCACCCTTATCGGCGGGGCCGTCGTTAAAAACATGGCCTAAGTGCGCCCCGCATTTTTTACAGACAACTTCGGTGCGCACCATTCCTAAACTAGTGTCTTCTTTTAATTCCACGTTCTCCAAATTGGCGGGTTCGGTAAAACTGGGCCAACCAGTGCCGGAATCAAACTGGGTGTCCGAAGAAAAAAGTTCGGCGCCGCAGACGGCGCACCTATACATGCCTTTTTCATGGCTATTTGCGTATTTTCCGCTAAACGGCGCTTCGGTGCCCTTCTCTTGCGCCACGCGATAAAGTTCGGGATTTAATTCTTTGTCCATAATTATTTTAAGTATAGATCAAAAAAATCCGCCGTTCTTTGCATAACCGTATTCCAGGCCAGGGCAAATTCGTGCGGTTCGCCGGCGTAGGTATAATAGGTAACGTCTTTTTGATTTTCTTTAAGCCGGGCGGCCAGTTTGTCCGACCAGGTTATCGGCACCGCTTCGTCCCGATCGCCGTGGTGAATCATAACGGGTGAGGCGATTTTATCTAAAAAATTTATGGCCGAGATATTATTCCAAAATTCCAAATTGGTTTCGGGTTCGCCGTAAACCGCTATTAATTTTTGGGTCAGCTCTGCGCGGTTATCGCCCCATTTTTCAAAATTATCTTTCCAGTCGGCCGAAACCGGAGCCAGTAATACCGCCGCCTTAACCAAATCGGGCTGGGTCACCAAAACATTGATGGCGATGCCCCCGCCCATGGAATGCCCCAGCATGCCTATTTTTTCTTTATTAAGAGAAGCCATATTGGAGTTTTTAACGGCGTAGACGGCATTGATCACGTCTTCCACATAACCCAGCCGAAATTTCATATCGGCTTCCGGATCTTTACTGGAAAAAGCGTGGTTGCGGTAATCGGAATGTAAAACCGCGTAACCCCGCCGGGCCAAATAGTCCTGTTCGCGTTTTAGGCCGCGGCCGTTGGTGTAAACGGCGGTATCAATATAGCCGTGGTTCAAAATCAAAACCGGAAACGGGCCCGCGCCGTGGGGCAGGTTCATTATACCTGATATGGTTAAATCGCCGCTTTGGTAGGTAATAAAATATCTGGTGTAAAATTCGTTTTTGGCCAGAACCGGGCCCAGCTTTAATTCCCGGCCATCGTATAACTTGGCGGCATAGGCCGGCAAAGAAACCGGATTAATTTCTGGGGTCGGCTCGGGCAACAGAGCCACACTGCTGGCAACTTTCGATACCCCGCCGGCTCCAACCAGCCAAGATAAAACCAGCGCCCCCGCGAGCGCCATAAACACATATTTATACTGTAAAACTTTTTTCATAGCTTATCATCCTTTATAAAACTTTTTATATAATTTGTCCAGTTTTACAAACATCCTCACATACTCCAGTTTGTAAGGATGTTATTTATCAATTCTAAAAATGAACCTCAGTATTTTAACGTTGCAACCTAAAACAAAAAACGACTAGCGCCTATTTTTATCAGTTTCAAGATGGTTTTCTGTTATGGCCACAACATAGAGAGTTCGTTCTGGCTCAATATCAAAATAGAATATCCGTGCTTTTTGCTGCAGTTTGATTTCTTTGAGTTCAATGCCTTCGGCAATGCCTCTGTATAATTTTTTGTATTCTCCATCGTATCTCACGGGTATTCGGTCCACATAGTTTTTTTGGAAATCGGCCTCGGAACGGATTTTTGTCCCTATGATCTTAAGAGTTTCTATTGCCTTTTTTGCTTTATTGCCGCCGAGTTCTGAAATCTCACACATTCTTTCGTTGTATTTTGCAAAAGAGATTACATAAGGAATTGCCTCAGGTGCTTCTGTGTCCTGAGGCAATTCTTGAGCGATTTGAGAAAGTTTGTCCATTTCATCGCTCGGCTCTGTGGCTTGCTTTGGAATATCGGTCATTTGTGCTTCTTGGTCTCTTCTAGTTTTTCAGAGTAGTAGTTTTTCATTGATTCAAGGGATATTTCATTTTCTGAGTTTTCATAATGCTGAAGGCCTTTTCGTGCTTCTCGCCACGGCTCTTCAGAGTGAGTGAGTATTTCCAAATAACCAGCATCTAGTTTTCCGTATGCGTTCCACACAGTATCAAGAAGTTCTTTTGACTTACCCGAAATGTTAAGCGTGTCTGGTTTTATCTCTTCCTGTATCGGCTCAAACCCGAACTTTTTATATTGCACATACAAACTGCGAACTGCTGGCCCGTGCACCCACGCTTCAATCGGCTCACTGAAGAGTTTCTTGTTATTCAATACCAAAGACCAGGCCTGTGCATAATAGACCAGTTTTTGGAGCTTTTTATTCGTTATCGGCTCTTTCTCTTGGCTTGCGAGGTATAAGAAATATCGGCCTACATCCTGTGCCTTTAGAGTTCTTGAGGAGTGTAAAGCCATAAGTACTTTTATAGTAACAATTTAGTAAAGAAAAGTGAAGAGTTGGATTAAACACCGCTTTGTCGTATTAACGACACCATCAAAAATTAAGATGGGGGGTCATTTTTTATAAACAATAAAATACGGCAACTTATCCAAACCAATATAATTAAACATTTTATAGTTTGCCCTTCTAGCTTTTACTGACAACTGATATTTTCTTAGATTATTTTTGGGTACAAATGGATAAAATCTTATTTCCTGTCTTTCTATATCCCTTTCTTTCCACCTAAAATTAACGAATATCGGCGGAGTAATAAATCCAGCTTTTAAAACTTTATCCATAATATCCCAACCAGCTCCAAATATAACTCCTTTCGGTTTGCTTTGATTTGTCTTAACCTGTGCACGAAAAGAACACCCTGTGCATTGAATATCATATAAAGGATAATTAGGAGGTAATCCTATTAACCTTCTTTGACAGTTCGGACAAATAATTAAATCTATTATTTCTTTTTCACCCAAATCTCCAGATCGTTTGTTTGAAACCATAAATTTATACTTTCTTAATCCCCACTTCAATCTCGTAACCGTTGTGGTTCCAGGTTTTATGGACAAGAAAACTGTCGGCAACGGCGATGCCGGAAACGATCTTGTGGGCGCGGGTGTCGGCGACAATAACTTTTTCCCAACGATCCAAGAGTTCTCTAAAATCTCCACCGGCACGGACATCGTAGTATAAAATTATTTTGTCTTCGGGAGTCAGCTGGGCTTCGCGGCGCATCTCGTTGATGTTGCGCGTGAGTTCACGCACCAGACCTTCCTCTTTTAATTCGGCAGTAAGTTCGGTGTCCAAAACCACGCTGTCTTTAACTACCTTTCTGTCGCTTAGAACTTTTTTTACATTCAGTTCTTCGGCCACCAAATACAAAACATTGCCAACTAAATTGTAATCCGAAGGCGAAAGGTATAAGGCATTTAACGGTTGTCTAACCCTAAGGCCAGACCTGGCTCGCTCAGCGAGCCCCAAAGCCACCACTGCTCGGGCTTTGTCCATCACCTTCATTACCTCTGATTTCTTGATTTGAGTTTTCTTAATAGGCCACCTTTCTAAATGAACGCTTTGAGAGATACAAGATCCAGGTTCTAAGTTCTTGAGATTTTGATACAGCCACTCCGCCAAAAACGGCATAAACGGCGCCAACAGCACGGCTGTGCGTTTCAAAACTTCCGTTAAAGTATTTTGGGCGGCCAGTTTTTCGCCGTCCATGTTTTGTTTCTGAAATTTGCGGCGGCTGCGTCGGATATACCAATTGGAAAGCTCATCCACAAAATCTTCGATAGCCCGCGCGGCCGAAGTTATATTGTAAGCTTCAAAGTATCCCGACACCTCCGTTTCTAAATTATCCAAACGCTCTAAAACCCATTTATCTAAAATATCCGGCCGGGCCGAGAGCGCGGCCGGAGCGCGGTCGTGATAGGTTTCTAAAAATAAAAAGGAATTTACCAAAGTGTCGGCAAAACGGCGCTTTTTATTTTCAATATCGCGCAAATTAAAAAGTTTATTGTCGCCGGGCGTGTTCACGGCGTAAAAATACCAACGCATCGCGTCAAAGCCGACTTTCTCGCCCACACTCCAGGGATCCACGATATTGCCTTTGGATTTAGACATTTTCTCGCCCTTGTCGTCTAAAACATGGTTCAAGCTGATAACGTTCTTAAAAGGCGCGCCCTCGCCCAGAGCGGTTGAAACGGCCAATAAAGTGTAAAACCAGCCGCGAGTTTGGTCTATGGCTTCGCAAATATAATCCGCTGGAAACTCACTTTTGTTTAATTTTTGATTTTTGCTTGCCCCTCGTAGCTTTAGCGAAGTGGGGATTTTTGATTTCTTATTTTGTGAAGCCCACGGCATCGCCCCCGAATCAAACCAAACATCAACCAGGTCTTTGACCCGTTCCATTTTGCCCGAACACTTGGAACATTTAAGCGATACGGCGTCCACATACGGCCGATGCAAATCCAAATTGCCTCCGGCGTCGTAGGGCCAGTTGTTCAGCTTAAATTCGGCAAACTCGGCGGTGCCTAAAACCAAGGAGGAATTTTTTACGGTAGTTTGGTAGGCCAACTCGGTTTCATCTAAACCCCATACTCCGCCGGAGGTTTGGATTAAAAACAAAGGATCCATGTGGCTGACCACGATTATTTTCTTACCCAAGTGTTTTTTTGAAACTTCCAGCGTAAAATCGCGCACTCGGCCAGCCACGTCCAGCCAAGATTCGCCCTGCGGCGCCGGGCGCGCAAACCTGTCTTTGAATGAACCGAAATAATTTTGATACTCCGCCACCGGCCGGCCGCTAAACTCGCCGGTGTTTATTTCGCGCAGCCGCGGGTCAAAAATTATATTTTTT
The DNA here is from genome assembly GCA_016204035.1 of Parcubacteria group bacterium. Taxonomy (GTDB): domain Bacteria; phylum Patescibacteriota; class Minisyncoccia; order JACQLN01; family JACQLN01; genus JACQLN01. Next base: position 9,463 of record JACQLN010000047.1, read on the forward strand.
ATTTTAAGTTCGTCGGCCACAATCTGCGCCGTTTCCCGAGCCCGTAAAAGATCCGAGGAATATATAGCCGCTATTTTTTCTCCCGACCGCGGCTTAATTTTTTTAACCGACGCCAACACCTGCTTCCGGCCGCGCTCTGTTAGAGGATTTAACTTCTGTTCGGGATACGAACTGCAAAAACCTTTTATGTTGGATTCGGCTTCGCCGTGGCGCATTAAAATCAAAGTGGCCGGCGCATCGGCGCGGTTTTTATTTAGATCTTCCAGCGAACCTACTACCTGCCGATGATCACATTTTTTACATTCCCACACCGGCAAAGGCGTGCCCCAGTATCTTTCGCGGCTCAAAGCCCAGTCTTTAACTTCCCTAAGCCATTCCCCGAACCGGCCCTCTTTTAAGTGCTCGGGCACCCAGTTTATTTTTTGATTGTTTTTTATAAGCTGGTGCCTTAGAGCCGACATTTTTATAAACCAGCTGGCTTGGGCATAATAAAGCAGGGGCGATTTGCAACGCCAGCAAAAAGGATACTCGTGGCTGTAATCGGATTCGTTAAAAAGCAAGTTTTGTTTTTTTAGGTAAAATAGAATGGCTTTTTTCGTCACGGCGTCTTTTCGACCTTCGCTGACAACAGCCAAACCGGCCACAATAGGAACCGATTTTACAAAAATACCCTCGCGATCCACGGTATGGAACTTGGGTAGGCCCACCCGAGCGCCCAGTTCAAAATCGTCCACACCGTACATCACCGCGGTATGCACCAAACCAGTGCCTTCCTCGGTGCTCACAAAATCGGCTTCGTAAACTCGGTACGACCGGGTTGATTTCAATTCCTTGACCTTAAATAGTGGTTCATATTCCATCTTACCAAGGTCTGACCTTGGTAAGATTTTAATGATCTTATGGTTTCGGCCCGCAAAAATATTTTCCACCAAATCCTTGGCTAAAATATACTTTTCGCCATCTGATTCCACTTCAACGTAATCAATTTTAGACCCAAAAGCTAAAGCCACATTGCCCGGCAAGGTCCAGGGCGTGGTCGTCCAAGCTAAAAGATAAGTATCAGGCGCGCCCACCACCTTAAATTTTACCGTAACCGATTTGTCGGTCACGGTTTCGTAGCCCTGGGCCACCTCGTGGCTGGAAATAGGCGTGCCGCAACGAACGCAAAAAGGCACAATTTTATAATCTTTAACTAAAAGATTTTTATCCCAAATTCTTTTGATTACGTTCCAAACATTTTCAATGTACCGGGGCTCGTAAGTTATGTACGGCCTTTTAAGGTCCAGCCAAAAACCCATGCGGCGGGTCATTTTTTCCCATTCGTCTTTGTACTGCCAAACCGATTTTTGGCATTCTCGGTTAAACTGGGCGATGCCGTATTTTTCAACCTCGCGCTTGTTTTTTAAGCCCAATTTTTTTTCCACCTCAATCTCCACCGGCAGGCCGTGAGTGTCCCAGCCGGCCCGGCGCAAAACATAACGCCCTTTCATGGTTTGATACCGGCAGATAACGTCTTTGAACGACCGCGCCAAAATATGGTGGATGCCTGGCCGGCCGTTGGCCGTGGGCGGGCCTTCGTAAAAAACAAACGGCCGGCCGTTTTTTGTGGCGGCTAGCGTCTTTTCAAAAACCTCGTTATCTTCCCAGAACTTAAGCGTTTTTTCCTCTTCTTTTATTAAGTCAATCTGGCGCATCTTTTTGTACTGATGTATTTATAACCTTAGCTAAAAAAGAGATTTTAGTAAAATATTGGCGATGTTTGATTTTATATTTTATGAAAAAAATTAGCCCCATTCCGACGGATCGGAACAGGGCTAATGGCTAAGTTCAAAGGGACTGAAGTCCCGAGGATCTTAGTGTTGAGAACTAACTTGCGGCACGGCGAACGCGAACCCGCCATCACGATCCCACCTGCCGTCAGGCCCGTCGTTGCACGCGTAGAGCCAGCGAC
>JACQLN010000048.1 GCA_016204035.1 Parcubacteria group bacterium
CCTAAAATTCTTGCCACATCGCCTTGCGATAATTTCTTTTTTAGGCGCGCTTCTCGCAACTTTTTGCCAAATTGTATAGCGCCATTTGTCATAAGCGGATTTGTCCACTAGTGCATTGATTTTAACAAATGTTGTATGAATGGTCGGGCTGCTGGGAATCGAACCCAGTCTACCAGCTCCCAAAGCAGCCGTACTACCAGCATACGCCAGCCCGTTAGACCCTACTTTATCAAATAGCTCCGATTTAAGAAAGATGTTGTGGTATAATAAAAATATCATGACCATTGACGTTGAAAAACTTAAAAAGTTTTTAATTGATTCCAATCTGGTCACGGCTAAAAATTTGGAACTGGCCGAAGCCGACAGCCAGGAAACCGGCCGAGCGCTGGACGCGGTTTTGTTGCGCCGGAATCTGGTGTCCGAAGAAATGCTGGCCAAGGCCAAGGCCTATGTTTTGGGCATTCCTTTTGTGGATCTAACCAGCCAAAACATCAATGCCGACATCTTAAAAATCATTCCCGAAAATATTGCCCGCCACAACAACATTGTGGCTTTCCGCCAAAGCGGCAACGCTTTAGAGGTGGCCATGTTGGATCCGGCCGATCTGCAAACCATTGATTTCATAAAGAAAAAATCCAATTTGGAAATATTGCCCCGTTTAACTTCGCGTCCATCGTTAGAATCAGCCATCAGGCAGTACCGGCGGAGTTTGGAGGACGAGTTTAATAAAATCATAAAAACCGAAACTTCCGAGGTGGTAAAAATAGTCGGCCCGGCCGACAAAGGCGGGGGTATAAAAACAGACGCCCAGCTTAACCAAGTAGCCCAGGAACTGCCGGTTATTCGCGTGGTGGACGCGCTCATTCGCCACGCCATTTTGGAAAACGCTTCCGATATTCATATTGAACCCGAAGACAAGGAGACCGTGGTAAGATATCGCATTGACGGCGTCTTAAAAGACGTCATGATGTTGCCTAAAGAGGTGCACCAAGGCATTGTGGCCCGGGTTAAAGTTTTATCCAGTCTTAAGTTGGATGAACATCGTTTGCCCCAGGACGGCCGGTTCAAAATTGAATCCGAGGGTGCCAAAGTTTCTTTTCGTGTTTCCATTTTCCCGGTTTACGAAGGCGAAAAAGCGGTGATGCGTTTGCTACGCGAAGACGTTCAGGGTTTTACGCTGGAAAGTTTGGGGCTTTACGGCCAGGCCCTGGAAAGCATTCATCGGGCCATCAAACGGCCGACCGGTTTGGTTTTGGTTACCGGCCCCACCGGTTCCGGCAAAACCACAACTTTGTACACGGCTATGGATATTTTGAACACGCCCGAAGTCAATATCGCCACCATAGAAGACCCCATAGAATACCGCATGCCACGCATCAACCAAACCCAGGTCCGGCCCGACATCGGTTTTACTTTTGCCAACGGTTTAAGAAACCTGGTGCGCCAAGATCCCGATATTGTTATGGTGGGCGAGATTCGCGACAACGAAACAGCCGGGCTCGCTATTAACGCTTCGTTAACGGGGCATTTGGTTTTATCCACCCTGCACACCAATTCGGCGGCCGGCGCCGTGCCGCGCTTGATAGATATGAAAGTGGAACCGTTTTTGATTGCTTCCACCGTTAACGTGGTGGCGGCCCAGCGGCTGGTGCGCTCTCTTTGCCCCGACAGCCGAGCCAAATACCGTTTGACCGCGCCGGAAGTGGCCGCGCTGGGGCGGGAAATAAATCTGGAGAAAATTCTTAAAGTTTTGAAACAGGAAAAAACCGTCGGTCCCAAAGAAACTTGGGAAACTATAGATTTCTACCGACCCCAAGAAACCGAGAGCTGCCCCAAGGGCTACAAGGGCCGGATTGGCATCTTTGAGGTTTTTGAAGTAACCGACAAAATACAGGAACTGATTGTTAAATCGGCCACCTCGGATGAAATCCAAAAAATTGCCGAAGAACAGGGTATGATGACTATGTTGGAAGACGGCTTTATCAAAGCCGCTCAAGGCATAACCAGCATAGAAGAAGTATTGAGAGCGTCCAGGGAGTAAGGGAATAAATGATTCTTAGTTGACCCAGCTTTTTAATTGACCCAGCTGGGCGGGGTTGGCATATACATATACCGAGATAGCGATCGCTATCTCGGTATATGTTTGACGTTATATCTTGTGATGTGGTAGTAGTATATTAAGCTCAAATGGAGCTGTAGTACCTTTTAACCCTCATCAGAAGGAGGCGTGCGATGGCAAACGTCGCGAGCCGCGTTTACAAGCCCGCGGATTTTTCTGAAGGCCTGTGGCACGAAGTCCTAGTCACTCTGGGCAAGAAAGGTTTTTCGCCCGAGATGGCCGCCGATGTGGCCAACACCAAGTCCGGCCAGGCCGAGCAGATTGTCGGCTTGTTCTCGGTGAAGATGGATGTTTCCGCCATCCTTACCACCCACCACTCCTTTTACCACCAGTTCTTCGGTTTGGATCTGGACCTCTCCACAGTCCGCATCCCTCCCCAGCGTCCCGACTTCACCCGCCCTCTCATCATCGCCCAAGGTCTCACGCCCAACCAGGTCTACGAGGTCTGCCAGAAGCGCTTCCCCTATTCGAAATACGCCGACGATCTGGACTCGGTTTTGGACTGGGACGAAGAGGAAAGAAACCCCAAAGACGGCGCCTACGCCATCTGGGTGCGTGATCGAGTGGAAGCCGACGTGGAACTAAAAAACCTCTCGGCCGACCAAATCAAGGAAAAAGGCCTCACCACCGAAACCCTGCTGGAGCGTCTCCTCCACGGGTTGATGTATTGGAGCGAGACCAATAAGCACTTGGACACAAACACCGTTACCCTTTGCACGGGTTCGCGCAGTCGGCGTGGTAATGTTCCGAATGCCGACTGGCACAGGGATAGGGATGAGTTCAGGGTCGGCTGGTGCGGTCCGCGGAGTGCCCACGGCAATCTCCGGGCTCGTGCAGTAGTTTCTTAACCTTGTACTTTTTTTCTTTTAACCTTTATCCGCCCCGACGCAAGGTCGGGGCGGATTTTTTAATGGTCCAAACAAATAATCATTATGGTATAATATAAATTATAGTAACCTTTCAATACATTCAGGGTGATCAATTTTAATAACTAATCGCTTCGCTCTTAGATAAAATTGGCATGGAGTACGAATACAAAGCCGTGTCCAAAGACGGACAAAAAGTTAGCGGCGCCAGAGAATCGGCCAGCCAAACGGCTCTGGCGCGAGAATTGCGGGACGAAGGTTTGTTTTTGGTCGGCGCGCGCGACCGATCTATGGCAACCAAAACCAACGCCGGCCGCGACCAAAGTTTTTTTAAGAATTTATCCGCCTCTTTTGATTTTTTAATCAAGCACGTCAGTTTGCAGGAGAAAGTCGTTTTTTCGCGCCACCTGGGCCTAATGATCAAGGCCGGTTTTTCTTTGAACAAGGCCTTGGAAACTTTAACCCGCCAAACCGCCAACAAATATTTTGCCAGCGTGCTTAAGGATTTGAACGACAAAGTGGCCGCGGGCAAATCTTTTTACGATGCCGCTTCGGAACATAAAAATGTTTTCTCGCCGGTGTTTATCAGTATGATCCAAGTAGGCGAGGCCTCGGGCAAACTAGAGGAAACGTTAAAACTGGCCACTTTGCACTTAAAACGCGAGTACGGCCTAAAAAGAAAAATAAAAGGCGCTTTGGCCTATCCAGCGGTGGTGGTGGGCGCTATGGCGGCGGTAGGCACACTGATGATGGTTTTTGTTTTACCCCAACTGGCCGCGACTTTTTCGGAATTAAACATTGAACTGCCCCTAAGCACCAAAATTATTTTCGGCTTGTCCGATTTTATAATCAATTTTTGGTATATGGCCTTGGCTTTGGCGGCGGTTGTCGTTTACAGTTTTTATTTTTTTTCCAAAAGAACCGAACTCGGGCGAAAGTCGGTTGATTTTATATTCCTTAAATTCCCGATTTTTTCTGATCTCACCAAAAAATTGAACTCGGCCCGCCTGGCCCGGACCTTAAGTTCTCTTTTATCCGGCGGAGTTTCGTTGCCCGAGGCCTTAAGAATAACCAGCGACACCCTAAATAATTTTTTTTACCGGCGGGCGGTGAGCGCGGCCATTCCCGAAGTGGAAAAAGGCCAAACTCTTTCTTCAGTGTTGTTAAGGTATCCCCATCTTTTTCCTCCGGTGGTCACCGAAATGGCGGCGGTGGGCGAGGAAACGGGGTCGCTGGTGGTTATCTTAAAGGAACTAGCCCGTTTTTTTGAAAACGAAGTATCCATTTCCACTAAAAGTTTGTCGGCTATCGTGGAGCCGATAATCATGATTGCTATCGGCGTGGCGGTGGGTATTTTCGCGCTGTCAATTATCCAGCCGATCTATTCCATTGGCACGGGATTATAGCGACACCAATACGCGAATGCACCCGAATGACGCGAATGGCTTATTCGTAAATTAGCGTGTCATTGGTAATTAGTGTCGCTGGTTTATGCGAGGTTTTTCTGTAATAGAACTTATTGTGGTTATAGCCATCGCCGGTTTGCTTACCGCCACGGCTACGGTGTCTTTTAGTTCTTTTAGAAGTTCAACCAATTTAGAAGCCGCGGGTGATTTGGTAAAAACAACTTTGGAAAAATCGCGCTTAAGCGCTTTAACCAAAGAAGACGGTTCTGGTTGGAGCGTTAAAATAAATTCAAACAATCTGGTTTGGTTTAAGGGTCAGACCTATAATCCCGAAGATTCTACCAATAAACTCGTGGGTTTGCCCGATGGCACCCAAGTGTCCAGCGTTAATTTGGAAAACTCGGGCAGCGCGGTTTTTTTTAATACGCTGACTGGCACCACCAGCCCCGGCAATATCGTTATATCCCTGCTGGCCGATCCTGCCAAAACCAACACGGTGTATCTAAACCGTTCCGGCGTGGTAGCGCGCTCGTCATCGTCAGTTTTATCTAAACCCATCACTGACCATCGGCATCTGCACTTTAATTTGGGCTGGAGCATTCAGGGGGCTTTAGAATTAAAATTTATTTTTTCCGGTCCGGCCCAAACGGAAACCGTGGTGATGGCTCCTTATTTTAACGCGGACGGCGCCAGCTTTGATTATTCCGGCGAATTTACGGTGGGGGGCAGCGCGCAAAAAATCAGAGTTCATACCCATTCTTTAACCGCGGCCGACACTTTGCTTTCCATCAGCCACGACATGACGGCCAATACCAAAGCCGTGGAAATTTTAATAGACAATAAATCCATTGTCAGTTATACGGCGGCCGGCGTGGCCACGGCGGGGGCGTTTGGAGGCACAATGACACAACAATAAAATCCGAAGCACGAAACACTAAATCCAAAACAAATTTCAATGATTAAAATCACAAATCCTAAACTGTTTGGAGTTTATAATTTAATATTTAGATATTGTTTCGGATTTCGAAATTCGAATTTAAAACTTAGGAAAAGCAAGCAAGGGTTTTCATTACTAGAAATTGTTATCGTCCTTGGTTTTTTAGGCATTGTGGCCGTGGCTTTGGTCCAACTCAATTTAATGTTTACCCGCAGCGTGGCTGCGGGTTCGTACAATGTGCGAGCCAACGCCATAGCCGCGGAAACCGCCGAAGCCCTGCGCTTTATTAAAGAAGACCAATGGAACGATCTTGGCAATCTTACCCCCGATACCGTTTACTATCTTTCTTTTTCTGCCTCACCCGCCAAATGGAACGTCGTCGGTTCCAACCCCGGCCAAATTGACAGTATTTTTATCAGAAGTTTTTTGGTTAAAGAAGTTTATCGCGACGCCGTAACCGGAAAAATAGTTGCCAGCGGCGGCAGTTTGGACGATAAAACTTTGTTGGCGGAAGTTAATGTGGATTGGAATGAAAAAGGCAAAGACAAGAATATAAAATTACAAACATATCTCGCAAATTTCTAATGTCTAAATTCTCAAATCCTAAAAAAGTTCCAAGTTCCAAGCTCCAAGCTTCATGTTTTTCCGGTTTTACTTTAGTAGAAATGATTTTATATATAAGTTCTTTGTCGCTTTTGATTTTGGCTTTGTCCGGCTTGACTTTATCTACCATTAAAAATTACAGGTCGGCCAAAACCAGGGAAAACTTAACCGCCTCGGCCGATGCCGTTTTAGGCGCTTTTTTGCAGGAAACCCGCAATGCCAGCCGCATTTACAATCCCACTACGGTTTTTGACAGCGATAACGGGGAATTAAGTCTGGTTACCGGCTTTCAATCCACCGCCAAGACAGAGCCGGTTACTTACGTGGATATTTATCTGGCTGGCGGACGGGTCTGGCTTAAAAGAGAAAACGAAACGGCTGCGGCTTTGACCGATGAGGCCGCGGAGGTTACCCAATTTAAGGTGGTGGAGGTGAAACCGAACGATTTAACGGGCGTGAGACTTTATTTAAGCATTCGGGATAGAATCAACACCGGAGAAAAAATTACGTTTACCACTTTCGCCATGCCCAAAGGCAACTACATTCAATAAATTTTCAATGGTCAATTTTCAAGTTTCAAATTTACTAAAAGCTAAAAGCTATAAGCTAAAAGCTAGCAATGGTTACGCCGCCCTATTTTCCTTTGCCATAATGCTGATTGTTTTTACCGTCGTTATCGGCGTTTTTTCCGGCTTGGCCATAAAAAACACTGCCCGCATTCGCTTAAACACGTCGGATCTTAAAAACATCTATGCCGCCGACGGTTTTGCCGAAGATGTTTTGCGTCGAATATACGACGTGGCTGTGGTTGACGCTCTAGACGAAGAAACTTTAACGATGGGCGATGCCACAGTAACATTAGACTTAAATTTAGAAGGACTTTTGAAAAGGCATAATTTTAGCTCGCTGATTTACGACCGATATTCCCACAGCCATACTTTGCTGGTAGATGACACCGTGCCAGCCAGCATAAAAATAAAAGAGTGGAAAGATTCGCTTTAAGATTATGGTATTATTTAGTCAATGCTGTTTTTTCCTCCAACTATCGGTTTAGACGTATCGGATTCGTCGCTTAAGGCGGTGGCTCTAAAAAAAGGTGGAGCCGGACTTTTTGATTTGGCCGCTTTCGGCAAGGGCTATTTGGCCGAAAATACTGTTGTTGACGGCGAAATAAGATCTTACGACAGTTTTGAAAAAACCTTAAACGAGGTTTTAACCAGTGAAAAAAGCAATTTTCCCAGAACCAAATATCTGGTGGCCTCCTTGCCCGAAGCCAAGGCCTTTTTAAGAATCTTGGAACTGCCGGCCGGGCTTAAAGAAAAAGAATTGGCCGAGGCCTTAAAATACGAAATTGAAGCCAACATTCCCATGTCGCTGGACGAGGTTTACTACGATTATGAGATCGTGGGGCACGATACCGCCGCCGGCCATTACGATATTATGGTCAATGCCATACCCCAACGCATCGCCGATTCTTATATTGATTTTTTTCAAAAAAATGGCTGGCAGCTTACGGCTCTGGAGGTTGATGCCGTAGCCACCAAACGGGCTTTGTTTAGCGGCGATGAGGCCGTTAAAGAATCCGCGCTGGTGTTAGATATCGGCGCCGCCCAGACCAGTTTTTTAATAGTTTCCGAAGGTATTTTGCGTTTTACATCTTCTAATACCGTGGCCGGCAATCAGTTTAGCAAAATGCTTTCCCAGCATTTCCCTTTAGACCTTAAAGAAGCCGAGTTTATGAAACGGATAGTGGGTTTGGATCAGAACCATGAAAAAGGCCAGGAATTGTTAAACGTGCTGCGGCCGGATCTCACGGCCTTAAAAAGCCAAATCCAAGATTATATTAATTTTTTTGAAACCCATCCCGCTAGCCATAATCTTTCCGAATCGGCCAAAAAAATATCCAAGGTGGTGTTGACGGGCGGCGGCGCGGCGTTATGGGGACTGACCGATTGGTTGAGCCAAGAGCTTCATTTAGGGGTGGTTTTAGGCAGTTTGGGTAAAAGATTAAAAATGAATCCCATGTCTCCCGCTAAAATAAGTTTGGAAGAATCCCTGCCTTACGCCACGGCGGTCGGTTTGGCTTTAAGAAATTTTGATGAGATAAAATGATCAATCTATTACCTTTATCGGAAAAGGAAAAAATATACAGCGGGTTGTTTAAGAAACAAGCCCATACTTTTGGTTTGACGATCACGGTTATACTGGTGGGCGGGGCTATTTTGATCTTAAATACTTTTGCTTTCTTAAAAATCCAAATCCGCGAACTGGGCCAGGTTTTGCGCGCCGAGGTGACGGCGGCCGAAACCCAGGACGCCCAAGCTATAGAAGACAGTGTTAAAAATTTGAACGTCCAACTATCCCAATATAAAAATTTCCGGGCGGAATCAGTTTCGCCTACATTGATTTTTTCCAAAATGGAAGAACTTATACCCGCGGGCGCCAAATTGACGGCGTTGTTGGTGAATGCCGCGGATTATAAAATAATCTTGGCTGGTCGGGCGGATAACCGCGAGGACGTTATTCTTTTAGAAAGCCGTCTTAAAAAATCGGATTTTTTTGAAAAAGTGGATTCACCCTTAAGCAATCTTTTGGAAAAAACCAATTCCTCTTTTAGTTTTACTTTTTATTTTAGAAAATGATCTTAAACAAGAAAACATTGGAATATTTTAAGTTTTATGTCCTCATGGCCGGCGCGATTGTAGTAGCTTTGTTTATAAATTTTGTTTTTTGGTTTAAGACGCGTTCGGCCAATCGGGATTTTCTCCAGAGGAATGAGGAGCTAAGCATGCTTACAGCCAAGAAAATGAACTTGCTCCAATTCCAACGCGAGGGCCAAAAAATGGAGGCGATTCAAGATCAGGTGCAAAGCAGTTTCGTGACTAAAGACAGCGCGGTTGATTTTATTGTTTTTATTGAAAATGCCGCTCGCAGTACGGCTAACTCGGTCAAAATTGCGGCCATTACCGAAGAATCCGGTCAACCCAAAAATTTCCGGCTGGAACTGGGCGGATCGTATCCGGGCTTGGTTAATTTTCTGGCCTATCTGGAAAATTCACCTTATTTAGTGCGCCCGTCCAGAATTGACGTTAATCAAGCGTCGGATGCCGCCCAACAATCCGTGTTTAGAACTATAGTGGATTTAGAAGTATTATCTTTATGAATATACTTAAATCGGCTAAATTTATAGAGAAACGGGGTTTGGAAGTGGTAATAGTTTTAGCCCTGGTTGTGTTAGCTTTGGCCGGGTTGGTTTTTTACGTTTACGCTTGGCGGGCCGTTAACGCGATGGAAAGCTCTGGAGTTATAGGTATCGGCGTCCGGGAAAAGATTTTGGACGAAGTGGCCAAGGATTTAAGCGATCGCGCGGCTCATTTAGAAAAATTAAAAGTTTCACCATTGCTTTTAAGAAATATTTTTAGATGATCAAATTGTTGGTAGCATTTTTTAGTTTTTTTGTTGCCAGCCATTTTTATTTTTCTGCCAGTCCCGACGGTCGTCTGGGCTGGCTCTGTTTTAATCAATAAAATTAAATCTGAAGGAATAGTCTTCAGAAGCATAAATTTATGATTGCTATGCCCAAGAATCAGGTTTAATTAAGAAATGCTAAATAACCGCCGATTTTATGTGAATTCGTGAAAAAATTATGGAAAATGAGTATCTTATAAAACTAAAATCAGCTCTGAAAGAAAAAGTGGCGATATACATTGATGCTGCCAATCTTGAGCAGTCGGTGCGCGATATGTGGGTGAACCCAAAAGATATTCCGAACGAACTTAAACATATACCGGCTAACAAATTACGCTGGTCGGTTGATTATAAAAAACTCAAAATCTTTTTTAAGAGTGTTGGCGTATTAGTGTTTATCCGTTTTTATTCGGCTGATTTTGAATCAAAAAGCCATTTTAATTTTCGCTATTTCTTACGAAAAAATCTGAAATTCTTACTAAATACAAAACCGCTTAAAAGATATTACGACCATACAGACATTAATCCGCACCGCAAGGCAAATTTTGATGTGGAAATAGCAACGGACGCTACTTTTAATATGTCTAAATACGATACATTTATTCTTTTTTCCGGTGACTGCGATTTTGAATATCTTTTGAAATTTCTCCGTGGTCACGGAAAATTAACGGTCGTTTTTTCCAGAAGTGGCCATGTGGCAAAAGAGCTGCCGCCCGCTTGTCATCAATATTTTGATATAACTGATTTTCGAAGCGAGATACTCCAGATTACGCCAAAAGCGAAGAACCCCATACCAAATGGTATGGGGCCCCGCAGTTGATGTCATTTGGCACTACTGCCGAATGTATTGATATGTTATCAAATTTACAAAATCATGTCAAAATTATCCACAGGTATAAAATAAGCATGACGAAGATATTCGCAGTCATTTTTTTCTTTTTTACAGCCCTTGTTTTTATTTTACCCTATAATGTTAAGTCGGCCGCGAGTGATGTGATTTTTACTGAAATTATGTATGATTTGGTGGGCGCTGATACTGATCACGAATGGGTGGAAATTTATAATAACGGTTCCGAACCCGTGACTATTATTGAAGGTTCCGGCAATGATAGTTGGCGTTTTAACGAAAGTTCTTCTAATCACATACTTACTCTTATACAGGGCAGTTTAACTTTCGCGCCTGGAGGCGTGGCTGTGCTGGCGGGTAATAGCGCGGTATTCTTAGCCGATCACCCTGGATTTACCGGTGCATTGATTGATACAGTTATGTCGTTTAACAATACTTCTGATACTCTCAAACTCTCGGCCGATAAGGGAACGACTTTTTTTGGTGAAGTTGTTTATCAAAATACTTGGGGCGGTAATGGCGACGGCAAAAGTTTAGAAAAAATTAATTTAAGCGGTGATAATGAATCAACTAATTGGCGTGCTTCGGTAGCCGATGGTGGCACACCTGGATCGGTAACAATATCATCTACGACTACCGCGGCTACGACCACACCGAGTGGTTCCGCGAGTCAGTCAACAACAGCTAGTGGTGGATCAGGATCAGACGCCACAGTTTCAACTCCGACTCTCAAAGCCGAAGCCGGAGGCGATGTGGTTGTGGAAGTTGGTTATCCCATCAGTTTTAACGGTTTAACTTCGCAAGGCGCCACGGCTTACAAATGGTATTTGGGTGATGGCGCTGTTAAGGACGGTGTTGAAATAACTCATACCTATCAATTTCCGGGAACATATTTAGTTACTTTGGAAGTCAGCAACAACACCGACACCAACGTGGACCAGTTAAGAGTTTTTGTTTTTGGCGGCAAGGTTTTGATCAACGAATTTTTTACCGGAAATTCTTCCACTACTGCCGCGTCAAACGCGGTTGGCGGCTGGCTGGAAATTTATAATCCCCACTCAACCTCGGCCGACATTTCGGGCTGGATCTTGGAGAGCGGCGAAAAAAAATTCATTGTGCCCGATTTTGTTTTGATTCCAGCCAAGGGTTTTTTGGTTTTAACACAGGCGATAACCGGTTTAAGCCTGAATTTTCAAAATAAAATTACCTTAAAATACCCCAACGGTCTCACAGTGGACGAAGCTGTTTTTGAAAAAGTTGAAACCGGTTATTCGGCCAGCCGCGCCGCCGAGGGATTTTTTTGGACCAAAGAACCCACGCCGGGCCGGCCCAATGTGGTTACCGCCTCGGGCGCGTCGTTGTTAGAACAAGTAAGAGTTGTGCCGAACAAGGTCAGTTTGAAACCGGAAAACTTACCTACGCGGAATTATCTAGCCAGTTTTTACAGCGAAGTGGAAACTCTGCCCCCGCCGACGGAAGTTTCTTTAGCCGACTCGGTGGGCATCTCGGCCCAAGTCGGTTTTTGGCAAAAACTTTTAAGTGGGTTATTATTCTGGGTGGCCTTGGCCGCGGCAGCGGGTTTGTTTATAAGCGTTTTTTATATAAAATTTCATAAATCCCGTTAGAGACTAACTTTATATGTTTTACACTTATGTATTACAAAGCATTAAAAGTAGTAAATGGTATACCGGCTTTACAAGTGATCTGCGGAAACGCTTTAAGGATCATAGTTCAAATTTATTTGGCTATACTAAAGGTCGGGGGCCATTCGAGCTTATATACTATGAAGTTTGTAAAAATGAGTTCGACGCCAAAGCTAGAGAAAAATATTTAAAATCAGGCATGGGTAAACGCTATCTTAAAAACAGATTAAAGCGTTTCCTGTCTCTAACGGGATGCAATTGATCGTTAAAGCCACCAATATCAACTTAACCCCATCCATCAGCGAATATCTTGAAACCACGTTGGGTTCTTTGGATAAACTGGTGCAGAATATGGGTGAGGCGGTAGAGATGCGGGTAGAGGTGGGGCGGAGCACTTTCCACCACAAAAAAGGCGAAGTTTTTTTCGCCGAGGCCAACCTAAGCATCGGTAAAACTTTATTAAGGTCAAAAACAGAATCTTTCAGCATTCAATCAGCCATAGATGACGTGCGCGATGAATTAAGAAACGAGATTTACAAATTCAAAGGCAAAAAAGAAACTGTTTTCCGCCGCGGCGCGCGCTCGGTGGCTAAAATGTTAAAACTTTCGCCTCTGGCGCGTTTCCGTTGGAATAAAAGACGATAGTTTTTTAATTTTCAATCAATTAACTTCGCTAACTTCGGCGGCGCGCCGGAGTTTTTTTGTCGGAAACTATTGTATCTAAAATAAAAATATGAGATAAATTAGTTGATGAAGGTTTATAAAAAATTTTGGAAACTGGGTTCGCGCGAATTAGGCACGCGTCATTTTGATATTAGCAAGAACGGCACGCTGGTGGTGCGCGAAGGCAATTACCAATATAAAATTATGGATTTAGTAACGCGTTTTGGAACGTCTTTGGAAATTATGTTCCCGTTTATTATTGAAGAGCGCCTCAACAACCTTTTGGAAACTTTTAATCGTTATATTAAAAATCACCAGTATCGCGGCAAATTTTATTTTCATTATCCGATGAAAGTAAATCAAAATAAGGAATTCTTTCTGCCCATAGTTTCCGAAGGCGGGCATGTGGAAGTGGGCAGCGTCAACGAATTGTGGCTGATTAAGCGGTTATGGGAACAAGACCAGTTTTCATCTAAAATACGCGTTATTTGCAAC
>JACQLN010000050.1 GCA_016204035.1 Parcubacteria group bacterium
ACAAATAAACCCTCAAGTTGATTCGTCGGCCGAGCGGGCAGGGTGTCCCGAGCCAACTGCGATGTTGGCGAGGGACGAGCGAGGCCGACGCATCAGTGAGAAGCCACGCTGGGGATTTGAACGTAACGAGAGGGTTTGTTTTTATTAAAAATTAACTTTTGATTTTCTTGTATCCCAACCATACCAGCGCCGCCAACGCGAAACCGAGAATAATGAAACGAAGATAGTCGTTCATTTCCGACCAATAACGGATGGTGCCGACTATTAAGGAAATAAGGCCGCCGCCCAAAAAGCCGTTGGCCACAGGCGCGGCGCTGATAGCCAAAAAACCAAGTCCGAGCGAGATAAGACCCAGAATCACTAAAATTATAAAAACATTGCGGTTGTAAACGTCGCGGACGGACTCGTAGGCCTCGCGGCACTGCGCCGTGGAATCGCACCAGCCCTTTTGATCGGTTTGCGGCTCTACCGGAATCGGCCGGGATTCTCCGGGATAATACTTAACATCACCGGCGCCTTCAAACCACCGACCGCCTACGGCTTCACAGGAGGATTTATCGGTATAGGCCTTTTGGCTTAACCCCACCGGACAAAACTTTTCGTAATCAGGCGACTTATAAAACGTAAACACGCCGTAATTAAAAAACAGATTCAACACCACCACAATCGCCAGAGCTAAAATTATTTCTTTGATTCGCGACATAAAATAATACACTTAATAAAACCTTTTTGGTTCTATAAAATTAACGCGCGGGAACTGATATTTTTACACGTCGGGCGAAATCTTGGACAATTTCTCTGTTTTCCTTAAAATCATCAAAGCTAAAACCATAAATGTTGAGACGGACAATTCTACCTTTTTTATCATAGTCAATCACCACATTGCCGTTTATGTCGGAATCGGAGCTCTTGGATCTAATAAAATCCATAGAAAGCACTTCGCTTTCTTTATCGTATGAAATCTTGATGTTATCTTTCTTTTTCATATAGATATTTATCAACTTTGGAAGTATCAATAACTGTTATAACTCTGCAAATACCAGCTTTTACTTCTATTATAGCTACAAGCAACAATCTCTGAATTCTTCCTTTAGTATACAACTTTTTAACTAACTGTCTACTGTGTTTATCCGAAGATATTATGGTTGGGAATTCCAAGGCCTCGATGACCGATTTCTTTGAAATAGATCGTTCCCTCATTCTTTTTTGAGCGTGAGGAGAAAATTCAAATTTCATTTTTTGTTTAATTTCCCCAATTCCTCCAAAACTACGGCTTTTTCATCCCAAGGCAGGGCGCCAAAGCGGGTCATCATGGTTTTTTCCGCGCCTTTGCCGGTAATCAGCACCACATCGCCCGATTGGGCCAACCGCAACGCCTCGCGGATGGCCAGCCGCCGGTCCATTATTTTTTTATATTTTTTATTTTGGATGCCGCGAGCCACCTCGTCAACTATTTTTTCCGGGTCTTCGGTATAAGGATCTTCGTCGGTTAAAATAATTTCATCGCAAAATTCTTGGGCTAAAGCGCCCATTTTTGGCCTTTTCCATTTGTCGCGCCCGCCGCCGGCCGCGCCAAGTACACAAATCAATCTACTACTGTGGCCATTATTCCCCGCCCCGTTAGAAATAGCCCGCCCCAAAGGCCCTTTGGGCGCGCTAGCGCGGGCGTGATTTCTAACGGGGTTAACCCAAAACGACTTGGCCGCGCGGTAAACGCTTTCCAAAGCATCGGGCGTGTGGGCGTAATCAATACACACCCACAAGGGTTTGGTTTGCAAAACTTCCAGCCGGCCCGGCGCGCCCTTGAAGTCGGCTATGGATTTTTTTATATACTGATGCGGAATTTCAAAAGCTCGCGCCAAAGCGATGGCGGCCAAAACATTATATAAATTGAAATCCCCCAGCAAGGGACTGCGGTATTTTTCGCCCTCTAAAGTAAAATCAACACCTTGGGCCGAAAATTTTATATCTTCCGGAATAAAATGGTTTTTAATTTCCGAGCGGCCGTTTTCTTTCAAAAGCCCGTAACCGTATTTTTCATCGGCCGAAAAACCGGAGTAGTAATGGGCCGAGGCGTCGTCCAGATTGATCACGCTTATTTTTTTTATCTTATCTTTTTTAATTTTTAGTTTGTCAAAAAGTTTTCCTTTGGCCTGCCGGTATTTTTCAAAAGAGCCGTGAGATTCAATATGCTCCGGCCGGACGTTGGTTAAAACCGCGCCGTCAAAATTTATAAAAGCCGCCCGGTTTTGGCTTAAACCCTCCGAAGTAACCTCTAAAATGGCGTACTGGCAACCGGCTCGGGCGGCATGGCGCAAAAAATCCTGCAAAGCGAACCGGCCCGGCATGGTCATTTTTAATTTATTCACCTCTTCTTTGTTTTTAAGGCGAAACCTGATGGATGACGTGGAAGCCACGTTCAGACCGAACTCGCTAAAAATATCGTGCGCTAATTGAACCACGGTGGATTTGCCGTTAGTGCCGGTTACGCCTATAACCACCAAGTCCCGCGAAGGAAATCTGTTTTTTACCGCACCCGCCAGCGCCACGCACCAGTGCAGTGAGTTCCAAACCGCCGACGGGACAAGTTTTTTTAATATTTTTTTTATAACTAAAATCATTTTGCCAATACTTTTAAGGCCTCTTGGATGCGTTGGGACACGCCTTTGATTGCTGCTGGAATTTTTTTAATGGCCTCGCGGGCCTGATAAGC
>JACQLN010000002.1 GCA_016204035.1 Parcubacteria group bacterium
AGAGCCGACAGCATCTGTTCGTATTCTTCCCGGCTGGCTATCTGCTTTTGTGATGATTTTTCAATCTTAAAATCTAAAGAGGTGGACCAACTGGAAAATAAAATATAACTAACCAAAAATAAAAATGCCAAGATTGTTAAAATCCATTCCGGTTTGTTTATTAAAACTTTCCTCATTGCTTCATTACTCAATTACTTAATTACCTTCTTGATTGCTCTTAATTTCGCGCTTCTTGATTTAGAATTTTGATTTATTTCTGCCGCCGTCGCCGTTACCGGCTTTTTCGTTAAAATACTTCCGGCGGCCGCCTGCTTTTTTTCGTTAAAAAAAACTTTGACTATTCTGTCTTCCAAAGAATGAAACGCTATGGCCGCCAACCGGCCGCCGGGCTTCAAAATCTGCCAAGCCCCAACCAAACCCGATCTTATGTTTTCCAACTCATCGTTAACGGCAATGCGCAATGCCTGGAAAATTCGGCTATAAGTCTTATAAGACCTATAGGACTTATTAGTCCTATCAATAATCTCCACCAATTCCCCCGTTGTTTTTATTATTTTCTGCCGGCGTGCTGCCACAATGGCTCGGGCGATTTTTCCGGCAGAGCGTTCCTCGCCAAATTCCTTAAAAATCCTTTCTAATTCCTTTTCCGACCACTTATTTACTATTTCTTCCGCTACCAAGGTCTGACCTTGGTAATAACGCATGTCTAAAGGTTCATCCTTAAGAAGATAAGAAAAGCCCCGGCCGCTTTTTTCCAATTGATAGGTATTGAAACCGAAATCAAACAAAACGCCATTGATTCCGTTCGGAAAATACCGGCTGGATATTTTAGCTATGTCGGCAAAATTACCGCATGCTAAAAATAGTCTATCCTGGGAGGATCCAGGCTCGATCCCAGATCGGAGCCCCGACTGAAACGTCGAGGCAAGCGGTTCGGACGCTGTTAAGTTTTCCGATCTGGTCTCGAGTCCGGATCCTAATTTTAAGTCTAAATCAATTCCTAACAATCTTCCGTTAGGCGCGGTTTTTTTTATAATTTCCGCGGCGTGGCCGCCACCACCGAAAGTGGCGTCAATAAAATCCTCGTTCGGCTGCGGATCCAAGTAATGAATAACTTCTTGTAAAAGTACCGGAATATGATTAGCTTCATTAGCTTTCAGCTTCATTAACTTATTAGGAAAAAAATTCATACTTCTAAAAAGCTAGTGAAGCTAACGAAGCTAAAAGCTGTTAGTAGACTCCCAACTCCCCCAACTTCTCGGCGATTTCACCCGTATTTTTTTCTGAATTTTTCTTGTATTCGTTCCAGGCGGCCTCGTCCCAAATTTCCAAACGGTTATACAAACCGGCGATAACTGTGTTCTTCCTCAAACCGGCGTAATCTTTCAAATAATCCGGCACCAACACCCGGCCCAAAGAATCTATTTCCACATCGGTCGCGCCGGCCAACATAGTGCGCACAAAACTTCTGGTGCCCGACTGCCCCACCGGTAATTTAGACAATTTACCAGCCAGTTCTTCCCACTCTTTCATGGGATACAACACCAAAGAATTATCCAAGCTTTTGGTTAATACCGCCGTCTCGCCGATTCTTTTTCTAAACTTAGCCGGTATGGCCAGACGTCTTTTAGCGTCAATTGTATGGCGGTATTCACCTATAAACAAAGCAGTTTAGCTTCGTTAGCTGTTAGCTTCGTTAGCATGACTGACAAAGCTAATGAAGCTGAAAGCTAAAAGCTTTTTTAGTTTTCCCCTTTTCAGCCGACTTGTGCACACTTTTATCCACAACGCCCCACTTCAGTAACCTTATGTACCACATATTAAACTTTCACACCCACAAAAGCAACAAGCGGCCATTTATCCACAATGTGGAAAAGCTCTCACGTTTTAGTGAGAGCTTTTCCATCCTGCGAAGCTCCGATCTAAATCGGAGCGGAGTAGGATAGGATAGGTGGACCGTGCGAGAATCGAACTCGCATCTCCCGGATGTCCCGAAATTGTCTGCGAGGTTTGACCGAGCAGTTACAATTTTATGATCCCGTTATCTTCGCCATTATTTGTGGAGGTGGGGAGAATCGAACTCCCATCTGCCGGATGCAAACCGGCTGCTCTACCACTAAGCTACACCCCCAAAATTAAACACGGCAGACAAAACGGGATCTAGAAAATCTAGTCGCTCGGCTACGCCTCGCGAAGATTTTCGGGACAAACCGGGTGCTTTTCCGGGGCGATTTTTAACTGATTAAAATTATTGTAATCGCCCGCTAAAAGCAAAGCAGTTTGCTTTTAGCCCACTGTGCTAACGGCCCTAAAATATACTAAAAACAATCATAGCATAATTTAGAATTTGTCAAAAACATCCAGCACCTAAAATGTCCAACACCAGGTGTTGGACATTTTTTACTAAACCCTGATGGCTAGTGGCTATTCTTATTTGGGCACGCCTTTGGTTTCCACCGCTTTCGGCGATTGCGGCGGCGTGGCCGGCCGCGGTGGAATACCTAAAGCCGGAAAACCGTTTTGCAAGTTAGCCACTATTTGGGCGATCAACTGATTATCCGGATTGGTTTGGCGTAAAATCAAAAAGTTTTGCAACGCCTCCGGCTTTAAGCCGTCGTAATCTTGAATCAAAGCGTAAAAGTAACGGGCGTTGGCATAGTTGGGATTCAATTTCAAAGCGGCGTCCAAAACCGCGCGGGCTTTGTCGGCATATTCGGCGTCCAACTCCAAACCCTGATTGAACATATTGGATTTTATCAAATAGAGTTGGCCCAGCTGGGTTTTAATAAAAGGATTGATCGGTTCCAACCCGCTTGAGCGTTCGTAATTTTGAATGGCCAAATCGTCCGCGCCTTGAACCAGCGGCACCAGGTTGCGGTAGGCCTCGGCCGCGTCCACCGCCACGCTTACGTTATCGGGATCTAAAACGTTGGCGCGTTGGACGGCGTTAATGGTTCGCACCGTCAGGTCTTGCAGTAAAGCCGATTCTTCCGGTTTGGCTTGCCGCTCACCTTCAGGGCGAGCGTTGATGCCAGCCACCACATCATTCATTTTTCCAAAAAGCGCGGTAGCTAAAACTCTAAAATATCTGGATTCGTAGGGGTTGGCGGCCACGGCGGCATAGATGCCATTGACGACTTCGTCTATCTTTTCCGCGTTAGTCTGCGTTTCGTCCGCGCCATTCCGCGTAATGGCCTTAATAAAAGTTCTTTCCGCGCTGGCGCGCCGGACCGAAAAATAACCGCCGGCCAAAGAACCCAAAAGAACCGCCAACATTACAAAGAACACCGTCAGGGTTTTTATTGAACCGGTTTGAAACCGATAACTCCAAATTGAATCTTCATTCGTGTCATTCGCATGCATTCGCGTATTGGTGTCGCATAGCACCAGCAGTGCTGGCAGAAACCAAAATAAAAATTCCAGCGGCAAAGACGTGGCGTAAAAAAACTTTGAAACCAAAATAAAAAACCAACTGGCTAAAATTCCCGCCGCCGCGTTTGACGCGGCTATAGGTCCTATCGGTCCTATCCCGCTTTGACCTATTCTTCTCCACGCGTAACCTAAAAACCAAATCGCGAACACAAACCAAACCAAGGCGCCGAAGGCGCCGAAGGTGGTGGCCCAGGTCACGACCTCGGCCGCGGAGTTGTTAAAATTGACGCCCCAGTAATTGGTTTGGTTGAGCGCGACGTTTTTGAATTTGGCGTAAACATAAGGATATGTTTCCAAACCCGAACCGAACACCGGTTTCTCTTGCCAGGTTTTAACCAAAATATCCCAACTGGCGCCGTAAGAAGGATTGATCTCGGCCGGAAAAACTAAATCTTTGATTTGCGGCGGGCGCACAAACCACAACAAGACCGCGATCGCCACAGCCGCGAGAGGCAAGCTTATTTTTCCCATTTCTCCCTTTTCTCCCTTTTCTCCCCTTTCTCCCATTTGTTCCGCCCTTTTCTTGAATCCGGCCAAAATTAAAATAAGCGCGCTCGCCGCGAGCGCGAGCCAGCCGATTCTAAAATCAACTATGGCCGCGGTAACCAGTTGAATCGCTAAAAACACCGCGAGAGCGATTTTTATTTTTTTAGCCGCGGCGCTTCGCAATAGATGTAAAATAAACGGCGCCGAAGACAGCGCGAAAATTCCTAAATCAAAAGGACCGCCTACGGTATTAAATGTTCTGGATTGGTAAGCCGCGCCGGGAATAATGTAAACCCCAAAAAACTGCAGACTGGCGTAAAGCGAAGCTAAAAATACCGAGCCCAACCATAAGGCCATAGCCACATAAGCGTCGCGCCGGCTGAACGTCTGAATGGCCGCCATAAAAATTATCAAATAGGATACTATGGCCGCGCCGGAAAAAACGTATCGGCCGGTGTCGCCTAAAAAACTGACCCAAAAACTGCTGGAAAAAACCGAACTTAAAATAGCGGCCAAGCCCACCAGCGCTACCGGCCAGGCCAGCGCGGTTTTGCGCCAAACTAGCCGCCCCCCAGCCACGGCTTTGCCCACCCAGGCGCCCAAAGCCGTCATAGCCAATACGGAAAGCAGTATTTGTTTAGACAGATTGATCGCGTCCGAAGATGTAAAAAAGAATAAAGGTGTTAGAAAAACCGCCAAAAAAACGGCTGTTTTGGTTAAATAACCAAAAAACAGCTCGCCGCCACTCGGCCGATGCGGCTCGGCTTCCAACAAAGGGGTCAAAAGGGGTGGAATGGGAGAAATGGGAGGAATCATACCCATTTCTTCCATTTTCATCCCCTTTTGTCCCTTTTCTTCTAATCCCTTTTCTTCAACAGCCACGTTTGACGTGGCGCCCGAAAGCATCGCTTTCGCCTTCTTTTCTTCTAATTCCCTTAATATATTTGGTGGTATCTCCATAGTTTTTAGTTATTAGTTGTTAGTTGTTAGTTATTTGGCCATATCCGATACTATCGGATAGGTGTATTTTAGCATTTATTATTAAAATCAACGCTATGTGGATTATTTTCTAAAATTATTGGCTGGAAACCGTAACTATGTCGCATAATGAAAATAATTATGGCTGGCGCAGCCACGTTTGAACTGGCGCAGCCACGTTTGACGTGGAGCAGGAGAATAATAACTTCCAAAGTCGCATAATATATAAATTAAATAATAAAAAGATAACATTCATAAAAGTTGATAAAGATTATTAATTCCAACCTTTCGCTTTAAGATATACTTCATGCTCTTTTCTAAATACGGCTTCTTTTTGGTTTTGAATTCTAATCCTTTCTGTCGCCGATAGGGTTTTTTCTTTCCTCATCTTTTCTAACAAGGAGCTTTGTAGCTTATCCAACAGAAAATTCAGTTCTTTGGCCCGGAGTTTTAGTTGGAGGTAAAGGGGCAAATGGGTATTAAGGGGGTAAAATGGGATTTTTTCTATATCACCGCCGTGCTCTGCCGCATTTATCCCTTTTAACCCCTTTCCCCCATATATCCCTTTTATTATATCCGTGCAATCCGCTTCCAACTCGGCATTAGAAGCTATGGCAAAACCTAAAAACTGATAATACTCATTAGTGGAATTTCTTTTCCAGCCTTCTATTATATTCTGCTTGGTGGATCTGGCTGACCTTTCCATCTGATCGGCCAACTCGGCTAATGTTTTGTGCCGCGAGAAAGTTTTAACAAAATCCGCCAAAGCTATTTGCAGTTCTTCGGCTTTTTTATATACCAATAAATTTCTATATCCGTATGGATTTCGCGGTGGCTTGATCATTTTTTTTCTTGCGCCGTAGACGCCATTTTCCCCTTTTCTTTATGGTTCGGGTGGAGTTACAACTTCTTCAACCGGAATTGTTTCTTCGATAACAGGTTCGACCGCAACAGTTTCTTCGATCACCGGCTGTTCTTCGGCCACGGGTTCGGTAACGGGTTCAGTCGTGACGGTTTCTTCGGTCGCAGATGGTGAGGCCTCCGAATCCACCGGAGGTGGAATTATTTCTTCGGTTGGAACGGGTTCAACAGGGGTTTCAACGGGAGTAATGGGTTCAATGGGCGCAATGGGTTCTGATGAAACGGGAATCTCTTGCGCCGCCGGCGCCATTTCTCCCCCTTGTATCCCATTTCCCCCATTTTCTTCCGCCCCTTTCTTTCTGGCAATCACCATCCAGTCAAACATGCCGCCTTCGTCGTAGGCGTTGATTTCGCGCACCTCAAAACCAAAACGCGACTTGGCGTGAACATACAGCGCGCCGTTTAAGCGCGTGGTGGGCGTAACAATAACTTTAATCGGCTCGGTTTCAGAAATTACCGAAGCAAAACTGGAATCAAATTTTATTTTGACTCCTGTTAAGGTCTGACCTCCCTCGGAGGTCAGACCTTGGAGCGTGGCCGAACCCGAAGCGATAATTTCATCACGACTGCCTGTAACCCCATAGGTTCTGTAGGATTTATTGGTTTCGTCTTCCGTCTCTACTTGCAAAACGGTGGAATCGGCCAGCACGGAGTTGGCTAAGGTATAGAGAGAATCTACGAGCGAAGCGAGATAGGATTTAGCCACGGTAAAAACAACCTTAATGGGATTTGAAAGGGATGAAAGGGGGTTTGATGGGGCCGTAGGCGAAGCCGAAGGTGCTGAGGGAACCGAAGCATTGGAAAGGGAGAAAAGGGTAGATTTAATGGTAGCCACATCCTGCGTCAGCTGATCTATCTGCACCTGCTGCGCCTTAACGCCGGCCAGTATAAAGGAAGACAGCTTGTAAATGTCCACGCCTTTGCCGTCTATGCTCAACACCTCCACTGGAGCTTCTTCCGCAATTAAGCCCAATCTCGCCTTGCCCTTGGTAATTGAATCATTGGAATTTGGATTTTGTTTAGAAATTAGAAATTGGTCATTAGAAATTGTATCGCTGATGTAGTTATATGTAGCTACTCTCGCGGACTTTATCTTGGCCAGTACATCCATCTCCTCATCGGAGTCAAGATACTCTATATCTTTCTTGGCCGTTCGGGTTGATATATTGATAAAACTCGTGGCCGCCACATCCCCCATCACCGCCAGCTTATACATCGGCGTGGTGGAACCAATCCCCACATTACCCGAAGCATCAATCACCAAAGAAGGCGTGGAGGTGGGAGCGGAAACCAAATCAATCCTAGACCCTATGTCCTGCAAAGCCAGAGCCAGCAAAGCCGTCATCCGGTCATATTTTACTCCGTTTAATTTCAACACTCCGTCCATATCATAATTGTAGCTGGCCAAAAGCGGCGAAACAGCATTCACCTCTTCGGCCACAAAACCCAGATCATGCTTTATGCCCGCCTCTTTGCCTATCCAGTCATATTCCCGAGGTGTCAGCTGCATTACCGTAGCCAAACCCCCCAAAGACAAATCAACCACATTCTCTTTGAATTGACTCAAAGAGGTGCAGTCGGTTATCAAAGACGCTCCCGAAGCGTCCCAGCACAAAGCTTCGGTGTTGGCTGTGGCGAAAGTGGCGTAGATGTCGCCCGCCCCCGCAGCACCAACTACTAATTTAGCTTCAGTCGGGTCTGTATCCCCGATGCCGACGTTGCCGCCTTCATCAATCCTCATGGCCTCTGCCAATGTGCCGCCATTAGCCGTAGAGAATACCATTTCACCGTCCCGATTAGCTCCGGTGACCCAAGTACCGCTATTCGTTTCGACATGAATTGACGCGGCAAGATTAGAGTTGTCAGTGTCATTGCTTGAACCATACCAGGAAAGTTGCCCCAGATTAAAACCGCTATTAATCGCAGTTCCTTCCGCAGTGTCACCTCTTCTGTAAAAAATAAGCTCTCTTTTGTCAGTCGCCGTCGAGGATAAATCCGGTAGCATAATATCGCCAAAAACGTCCAGCTTAACATCTGTAATTGGAGTTAGTTGAGATTGCCCCGGCGCCGTCGTCCCGATGCCGACGTTGCCGCCGTTATTTATATAACTATCCACATTAGCATTAGCATTAAAATAGATTTTATTACTGCCTCCATCTGCCAAAGAAAGGTATCCGGCATCATTTCCAGTCTCTCTTAACCCGCCAAGGAACGTGCCTGCAGAGTTAGTAAGCACTATTCCATTATCACTGCCAGCATTACTAACTTGAAATAAGAACGCCGGACTCGTCGTCCCGATGCCGACGTTGCCGGAAGAATTGATGACCAATCGCGCGGCTGATGCCGCTTGATCGTATACGAAGAAGTCTTGCGCATCGGCATCAGCCAATGAACGCCCAATTAAGAATCCTTGTCCCACCGTTGAGCCCGTTGAGCCGGAGAAAAGAACGCCTGACTGGGTTGAACCGCTGATATTTGTATAAGCAGAACCTGTCTTGGCCAGCGTTAACAAAGCATTTGGCGTCGTGCTCCCGATGCCGACGTTGCCCGATGGAGTTATTCTCATTCTTTCGTTACCAGCTCCTGCCAGTTGGGTCGAGAACAGCAAAGCAGAATCAGCGGCGGCGTCGTTAGCCCATGTGTTGTTTTTTACCAGTTGGATGAATGATACACCCCTCCTTGTTGTGCCATCTGTATCTCTGAAAACGCCTCCTATACCAATTCCGGCACTGGCACCAGCATTTGTATTTTCCATTCCAACCATTTGTACCATAGTATTACTATTTGCTATCGCCGCAAATGCAACTGAGTCGGATTGTATGGTGGCTTCAGCGGGATTTGAGTAAATCATACCCCTCACATCCAACTTTGCCCCGGGCGCCGCCGTCCCGATGCCGACGTTGCCGTCTGTTACTAATAACCCATAATTATTCGTTGCCCCTGTTGCAGAAAAATAACCTGCAATATTTGTAGTTGCGGCACCTTGCGCTTGAGAAATTGTTCCGTAAACAGTTCCACTTGTCCCAGTTTGTAAAACATTAACAACACCCACCCCAGTTGCCATTGCACCACGAACATCTAATCTATGAGATGGCCCCGTCGTCCCGATGCCGACGTTGCCGCCGTCTTGGACTTTGAACACCGTAACGCCATTATCCTGCAAATCCATCAAAGCTCCTGTGGAGGTTTGGTTTAAGAGGAAAGCGGGAGTGATTGTGGCAAAGCTTACAGATAAACCACCACCAGGCGTGGTGGTGCCAATGCCTACTCCGCCGCCGCCTAATATTCTCATCCGTTCCGTGTTATTTGTGGCAAAAACAATCGGGGTATTTGCCGCGTTCCAGACAACTCCAGCATAATTTCCAACACCAAAGCCACTGCCGGTACTATTATCAAGTCCAGTATAAAAACTTCCTCCAGTATTTCTATACTGGGTAAATGCATATCCAGTTGTACTATCAACTAATATGCGAGGGTCTGTCGTATTATATAAATGAAGTAATTTAAGCGGCCCCGCCGTCCCAATGCCCACATTTCCCTGTGTCCCCCCAGCTGTACTTGCTCCCACAAACACATTCCCGCCAATCGCCGTTAACGCCGCCGGACTCGTCGTCCCGATGCCGACGTTGCCGGTACTATCAATTCTCATCCGTTCCGTCAAAACGCTAGGGGCAGCATCGGTAGCAGTACGGAAGGTGATAACACCAGCAATTCTCGTTTCAGCAACAGTCCCCTCACTAAAGAAATTAATGTCTGCAACACTTCTAAATCCAATTCCATCATGTCCCTGGCCTAGAAACCGTCCAACCCTATCACCAGTAGTGATGATTGTTGGTGAAGCAATCGTGCCACGAGAAAACCCACTAATAATTGCGGGCGAACCATTTGCCGAAGCCACCGCAGAACGGAAAATGATATCCGATTGAGAGTCTTGCGACGTATGGAGAATACCGCTCGGCGCCGCCGTCCCGATGCCGACGTTGCCGCCGTCTTGGACTTTGAACACCGTAACGCCGTTATCCTGAACCTCCATCAAGTCCCCCGCTCCTGCCTGATTAAGCAGGAAAGCCGGCGTGGTGGTATTGGCGTGGATAGATAGTATAGC
>JACQLN010000051.1 GCA_016204035.1 Parcubacteria group bacterium
ATTTAGACCGTAACCACAAGCCGGAGAGATGGGCTGGCCGCGATTTGGACGCAACCAAAGACGAGGCCATCCTAGCCGCCTCTTTACGAAACCCCAACCTGTTTGGGGTTTTAGTGGATAGATACCAAGACGCTTTTATGCGCTCGGCGACTCGGGTGGTCAGGACCCGCGAAGACGCCGAAGACATTGTTCAGGAAACTTTCGCCAAGATTTATAAAAACGCCAAGAAGTTCAAAAAAAGGGAAGGCGTAGAGTTCAAAAGCTGGGCTTATAAAGTTTTGGTCAACACCTCGTACACTTTTTACCAAAGAATAAAAAAGAAACAGGCGGTTTCCATGGAGTTTTTTGAAACCTACAAATACGACATTATAGACGAAAAAGACAATCTTAAAACCGACCTGGAAACCAAAGAGATAATCGCGAAGGTTCTATTAGAGTTACCAGAGGAACTTAAAAGGATAGTTGAGTTGCACTATTTGCAGGATCAGTCTTACGAAACAATATCTAAAAGGGAAAAACTGACCATTCCCGCCATAAAAATGAGGTTGTTTAGGGGCAGGAAACTGATGAAAAAGGCCTTGGATAACGTCGACGATAATAATTTATAATCAATTATTAAAAACAATGACCAACGCCCAGTTAAAAAGTAAAATAATGCGCCGGGTTTACGCCACTTGGTTGTGGAACCGATCCAAACCGGTGCTTTTTCTACAGTTGCCTTTAATGATTGTTTTTTTGGCGATCCAGCACGAATATGTGGCTTTTAGAGCTGTGGCGTCCAATACCTTAAATTCCTTAAACAGCCCGAGCAGCGTTTTTAATTACGCCGTTTCCGCTTTTCAAACCGCCGAGCCGCTGGTTGTTTTCTTGGCGGCGGCCATAGGGCTTTTCGCGGTATTAGCCTTAAACAGCATGGCCAGAAATGTGATCGCTTTATCTAAAAAGGAAATCAGTTTGCCGGTGCGGATAGACAAATAGTTTACACCTAAATCTTGGGTGATCCCGTTAGAAGTCCGCCCTGCCTAAGAGGCACGGCGTCAGCCGCCTAGGGGCGGCTTACTTCTAACGGGATGATGGTCGATTTTATAAGTTAGGATGAAGAGGCCCCCTTTCCAGGCGGGCTTTTTTCGTGCTTAAATTAAGCTATGTCTGACGACATTAAAGAATTATTGCGGAAAAATTTGGAGGTTTCGGAGCGCACGCTTCAACTGGTGCAAAAAATGCACCGCGCCGTTTTATGGGCCAGATTTTTCGGTTTTCTAAAATGGGTTATCATTATTGGCGGCCTGGCTTGGGGCTATTTGGCCATCCAGCCGTTTTTGCAGCAACTGCTTGGCTTCGGCCAGCAAATAGGCGATCTCCAAAAATCTCTGCCTTCATCCGGCGGGCTGGAGGGGATTTTGAAAAATTTTATTAAGTAGGAAGGTTGGCAGAGTGGTCTAATGCGCCGCACTCGAAATGCGGTTGGGGAGCAATCCCCTCGGAGGTTCAAATCCTCCACCTTCCGCTTTGTATAGATCGTGGGTTCGCTTGCCCTTCCGAAGCTTTAGCGAAGGAGGGAATCTCACCCCCACCGCTTTGAACGGGATTGTAATTACGGCAGGTAATTCCTGCCGTCCATTTTTATTAAAATTGGATATTTGAACACTGCAAACCATTAATTGATTTTCATAACTGTTTTTGTTAGGGTTTTGCCAAGTGTTGTACCTTAAAACCTAGACAGGAGGTTGCTGTGGAAACACGCGCAGAATTAGTTGATGGTGTAGATACTCTTACGTTACTAGGCCTTCTCGGGAAGGCCGCCGCCCACAAGGGTTTGAGGATTCAAGCGGGATCTTCGAGCGCCTATTCCGAACCGATTAAAGAATATGTTTTGGACGAAGAATTGCTGGCCGCGCTGGCCGAAAGCGGGATCAAGCGTCAGGAACGACCCGACTGCAGGAATGAAATTTTTACCCTAGTGGATGAAAATCCCCAGAACAAAGTTCCAGGATGGTCTTCTAGCAATTATTGGAATTTCAAACTTTTTGAAGGGGACGAACGCAAATTCGATCTTCGGGTAACCTTGTATGTTGGTTTCCAGGTCAGCTTTAAGAAACGCGGCGTTGTACTTATGCCGCTGGCCAGAGGATCGTTTTTTTCGCCCGCGGATCATCTTCCAAACCTTCGGATGTTTGAGGTGTTGGTTAACGAAAATGATGGTGATCTTCCTGTTGTCGCTAAGGAACTAGTGGAAAGCGGTGGAACTATTGTCGTTACCTGGACCGAACTAGGTCTGGGCGATATCCATAAACTTCCCGATCTTTTTGAGGAATTTGTGGGTGGAAACGATCTGGTCAACCAGCTTGGCAGAACGGGGAGTGTTTTTGACCCCGCTCCATACCCACACCGTCAACAACCCCGGGATGAGTTGTTTGTTTTGGAACAGACACAACCGAAGATCTTTCAAATGTGGCGGGCGCAACTCAACGAATATCGCGATCGCCTCATAGTTTGAGTTATATATTTTTAGTCAGGGGAGCCCGTAAAAGCTGGCTCCCTTTTTTATAAAAACTTGCCTTTGGCGGGCTTAAGGTCTAGAATCTGGGTATTATTTGTTTATCAGCCGAATATGTACAAATTTTCTTATAATCACAATATTTCGCACCTCCAAGGTTTTGTTGAATCGGTTTATGGTTTGCCCGACAACCGCCTTTATTCCATATCCGATATTTTATCCAACCAGCAGCGTTTTACCATGCGCGCGCTTAAAGGCATCAGAAAAGGAAATAAAGAAAAATTAAAATATAATTTGCTTATCGCTTTTTCCTGGCATATTGCCGTGGCCAATCGGCCGCACATTAATCTTGAAGAAAAAGTGTGGCAGAGGTTTCCCATGCTGTGTTCCTATTGCGGTCGGCGGCCGTGCGAATGCAAAATAATAAAACCAACCACCCGGCCGAAAATTACCAAAAAGGAATCGCTAAAGCCCAAATCCATTAAAGAAACGCAGGAGATGTTTGAAAAAATATATCCTTCAAAAACAAGAACTCTGGCCGAGGCGGGCGTGCATTTGGCCGAAGAAATGGGCGAGGTCAGCGAGGCCATCCATGTGTTTTTGGGCGAGCACAAGGAAAAACAATTTTCCGATATCACCGACGAACTGGCTGATTATGTTTCCTGTATTATGGGCGTAGCCAATTCGGCTAAAATTGATCTGGCCGCTGAACTGGCGTCTTTGTTTTCCAATAATTGCCATGTATGCCACAAAGCGCCGTGCGAGTGTAAATTTTCTTATGTAGCCAAGTTTAGTTCTTAATTTTACAGTTTTATTATTTACTGGTAGTTTGTGATAGTTTTCAAATCATGCAGTTTCACGCAGTTCTTTAAGGAGGCGGTTCAATGGCCACAGCAGTCCGGCGGAAAGATCCGCAGATCCGATGGTGTTATCCAATCTGGTGCCACCACCACGGCGCCAAGATGCGGGTCAGCCAGTTTGACCAGCAAAATCGTATTTTGACCATCAGTGGCAGCGCGGCTAGGGTTACTATTCGGAAAGCATCATTGGTGTACCGGGATGTGGAGGGATGGTTTGTGGATTGGAAAGTTATTCAATTAAGTCCCTACAGGGTGGGTGCGCGTGGCCGCTCCCAGTTCAACGACGAGGATCTGGCAGCGGCTTTCGGCCTTTCCGAAAATTCCGGGAAGTTTGGCGATTGGCTTATTGAACAATTTGGCGCCGACTCTGCCGAACAGGGAAAGTACATCAGGTGGAGAAACTTTCTCAACATTCCTTGCCCCGGCACCGGGCAGGATGGCGATCCGAACGTTTCCATTCATCTTGACGACGAAATACGAAACGCCGTTCAACAACTTCTTTCATAAAGCGCGCGGTTGTTTCTGCTGGCAAGGCCAGTCCGCCACCCGGACCGGCCTTTTCTAATTGATTATAAATTTATCTAGTGAGATAGTTATTTTATGAGTTTTATTCATTTTATCGGTATAGGCGGTATCGGGGTTTCATCCTTGGCGCGGTATTATTTGGCTACCGGCTGGAAAGTAAGCGGTTCGGACGCGGCGCGGAGCGAAATTACGGATGATCTTAAAAAAAGAGGCGCAAGAATTTTTATCGGCCAGCGGGCTAAAAATATCGGTCAAGCCGATTTAGTTGTCTATTCCGCCGCCATCAAACCGGAAAATCCCGAACTAGCGGCGGCGGTAGCGGCGGGCGTCAAAACTTTCACCTATGCCCAGGCGGTGGGCGAGTTGACCAAAAAATATTTTACCATCGCCGTGGCCGGCTCGCACGGCAAAAGCACCACCACGGCCTTGATCGGTCTGATTATGATCAAGGCCGGTTTGGATCCAACCATTATTGTCGGCACCAAACTCCGTGAGCTGGAAGGACCGCCCTTCCTGGAAGGGCGGTCCTTCTCCGGTGGGAACAACTTTCGCCTCGGCCAAAGCCAGTATTTGGTTTTGGAAGCCGATGAATACGCCCGGTCTTTTCACAACTATCACCCTAAAATAGCTGTGCTCACCAATATAGATAAAGAACATTTGGATGTATATAAAAATCTGGCAGGCGTTTTGGCCGGGTTCAAAAAATATATCAGCAATGTACAATCAGACGGGTACATTGTGGCTAACAGAGAAGATGAAAATATCGGCAGAATTATTAAATCCGAAGCACGAAAATCGCAATCCGAAACAAATAATAAATCTCAAAAAATAAATGCAAATATAATCTGGTATCAACAAGGCAAACACAAGCTTTCAATTCCGGGAATTCACAACCAATTCAACGCCGAGGCGGCCTGGCAGGCGGTTAAGTTGTTGGGAGTCAAAAAATCGGTAGCTGAAAAAGTTTTCAAATCGTACTCCGGCGCCTGGCGCCGTCTGGAATTGATTTATCCTAATAAGCTAACGAAGCTAAAAGCTGAAAGCTGTATTTATAGCGATTACGCCCATCATCCCACCGAAATCAAAGCCACCTTGCAGGCTTTGCGCGAAAAATATCCGGGCAAAAAACTGGTTTGTGTTTTCCAGCCGCATCAGCAAGATCGTTTGAACCGCCTGTTTAGAGAATTTACCACCGCGTTTGGCGCGGCCGACAAAACTATTTTATATCCTTTATACAAAGTAAGAGGTAGAGACTCAACAGGCAAGACATCAGAGGATTTAGTTCGAGCCGTCAACAAATCTAGTATTATTTACGCTAACAATTTCAAAAAAGTTATTAAACTAATTGAACCGGAAACAAAATTCGGCTCGGTTATCGTCTTTATGAGCGCGGGGGATTTGGATTCCCGAGTTAGGAGTTTTTTAAGGTCTGACCTTTTATCTTGATCAAGGTCAGACCTTCGGAAACCAGTTGGAGTTTTTTTAGAAAGTGTGGTAATCTTACTAGAATCTATATTTTGCCTGTTAAAAGGGCGTTTTTTTGCCGCCTTATACCATGATTACTCAAACCCAAACCCAAGATCAAAATTTAAGCGTAGCTTCAGTCGAAGCCAGGCCCCCGATAGTGGTGGTTATGGGCCATGTGGATCATGGCAAGACCACACTTTTAGATGCCATCCGCGAAACCGAAGTGGCCGAAGGCGAGGCCGG
>JACQLN010000055.1 GCA_016204035.1 Parcubacteria group bacterium
TAAACAATTTTAAGTTTAGTTCGGAAATTCCTTTTAAGTCTTTTTTAGAAGCTATTCTTGCGATCAGTTTTTCTTTCTGGCCGGTTTTTTTGTTTTCAAACTCCGCCGCGGAAGGTTTTATCTGCGGTCTTTTGAATCCTTTGAAAAATTTCGGGACCGGGGGAATTTGGTAGAAATACATATGTTTACTTTTTTGGGAGGCGTAGGGGATTTGCACCCCTCCTAACAGGGCCACAGCCTGTCGTGCTACTACTACACCAATGCCTCCATACACAAGTTAGCTTATAGCTTTATAAGCAAAAACTCAACCTAATTTTGATAGGTCCAATAGGGCATACAAGACAAATATACTACTCCTCCAGTTTCAAAACCAGGGCGCCTTCGCGGGTTTTTTCGGCGACTTTGATTCCAACCACGTCTCCGGGTCCAGCCGTGTTCACCGATTTATGATCTACCTGCATTTCTTCCACGGTTTGGTCAAATTCATTTTTGCCGCCTTCTATTTTGATTTTATCGCCCACTTTTAAGTCGCCGGACAGTTCTATTATAGCTACCCCGATTTTGTCGTAGTAATGGGTTATTTTGCCGATTGGCTTCATATTTAGCGTGATACCAATATGCGAATTCGTGCGAATGATACGAATAAATTCATTCGTAGATTCGCATGAATTTGTAAATTAGCACTGCATTTCAGCTCGACCTTTTGAAGTGTTAAAATCAATGTGTGCCCCAGGAGGGAATCGAACCCCCATATGCGCCTTAGAAGAGCGCTGTTCTGTCCATTGAACTACTAGGGCTGACAATTAAACTTGACTAGCTATTTTGGCCTTGTTATGCTATTATCACTTAGATGGTTAGAGTGATAATAGGGCATATATAGCTATACAAAGATTCTACTACATTATGCCCCGTAGTAGAATTTCCGAAAAGCTTTCCTATAGGAAAGCTTAATAATCAAAGTCGGAAATTCACTAACAGGGCTATGTTTTATAGCTATTCGCTATCGCTCATAGATAAAACATGAATTTCGGCAATTTTACCACTAAGGCCCAGGAGGCCTTCCAAAAAGCCCATTTTTTAGCCCAGGAGAAAGGCGGCGAGCAAATAAACTCTTTTCATTTGCTTTTGTCTTTATTGCGCCAAGAGGACGGTTTGGTTTCCACTATTTTACGGAAAATAGAAGTGGATGTGGCTCAAGTGGACAAAATGTTAGAGCAGGAGATCAATAAATTGCCTAAAATCATCGGCGGCGGCGTGGCCCAGCTGTTTTTAGGCCAGGATTTGGCTTTGATTATTGAACAGGCCCAGAAAGAGGCCTCTAAGTTCAAAGACGAATATATTTCCACCGAGCATCTGCTTTTAGCTTTGGTGGCGGTGCCTTCCAAAGCCAAACAAATTTTGGATGAAAACGGGGTTAAAATAGAAAATTTGCTGCGGGCCCTAAAAGAAATCCGCGGCGAGGAAAGAATTACCTCTTCCGAACCGGAACAAATCTACCAGGCCTTGGAAAAATACACCAGAAACTTAACCGATCTGGCCCGGCGGGAAAAACTTGACCCGGTTATCGGGCGGGACGCCGAAATCAGGCGGGTGATGCAGGTGTTAAGCCGGCGCACTAAAAATAATCCGGTGTTGATAGGCGAGGCCGGCGTGGGCAAAACCGCCATTGTGGAGGGTTTGGCCCAAAGGATAGTTTCCGGAGATGTGCCGGAAAGTATTCGCGACAAAGAGGTGGTAGCTTTGGATATTGGTTCTTTGGTGGCCGGCACCAAGTTTAGGGGTGAGTTTGAGGAACGCTTAAAAGCCATCTTAAAAGAAATCAATCGGGCCGAAGGGCGCATTATTTTATTTGTGGACGAATTGCATACGCTGGTGGGCGCGGGCGGGGCCGAAGGCGCCATAGACGCTTCTAACCTGCTAAAACCGCCTTTGGCGCGCGGCGAACTTCACGCTATTGGCGCGACCACGCTTAAGGAATATCAAAAATATATAGAAAAAGATCCGGCTTTTGAGCGGAGATTCCAGCCGATTTTGGTTTTGGAGCCGTCGGATGAAGACGCGGTGGCTATTTTGCGCGGCATAAAAGAAAAGTACGAAGTGCATCATGGCGTGCGCATCACCGACGCGGCCATTGTGGCGGCGGTGGAATTTTCCCAAAGATACATTTCGGACAGGTTTCTGCCCGACAAAGCGGTGGATCTTATTGATGAAGCCACCTCGGCCTTAAGGATGGAAATAGATTCCATGCCGGACGAATTGGATATTCTTTCACGCGAAATCAGGCGTTTGGAAATAGAGAAAGAAGCCCTAAAGAGGGAAAAAGAAGCTGCCGAAAAACTAAAAAAAATAAAATCGGAACTGGCCGACCTTAAAGAAAAATACAAAGTTTTAGAAGCGCAGTGGCTGCGCGAGAAGGATTTGATCACCAAAATGCGCCAGTCCCAGAAAGAAATGGAGCGTCTTAAAGGTGAAGCCGATATTGCCGAGCGCGAGGGCCGGCTGGAAAGGGTGGCCGAAATCCGCTATGCCGAGATTCCGGCTTTGGAAAGAACCATTAAATCTTCTTCGGAAAAATTCGGCAAACTGGAAAATTCCAAACGTTTGTTAAAAGAAGAAGTTGGTGAGGACGATATTGCCGAAGTGGTCAGCCGTTGGACGGGGATTCCGGTAACCCGGCTTTTAGAAGAAGAATCTAAAAAACTGGCGCGGATGGAAGATGAATTGGCTAAAAGGGTTATCGGCCAGATGAAAGCTGTGAAATCGGTGTCGGATGCCATCAGGCGGGCCCGCACCGGTTTGGGCGAGGAATCTCGACCTATCGGCTCGTTTATTTTTTTAGGTCCCACTGGCGTAGGTAAAACAGAATTGGCTCGGTCTTTAGCTGGATTTATGTTCAACGATGAAAACGCCATAGTTAGGGTGGATATGTCGGAATATATGGAGCGCCACGCGGTTAGCCGCTTGGTTGGTTCTCCGCCGGGCTATGTGGGTTACGAAGAGGGTGGCCAACTAACGGAACAGGTTCGCCGCAAGCCCTACAGCGTGGTTTTATTTGATGAAATTGAAAAAGCCCACCCCGAAGTTTTTAATATATTGCTGCAAGTTTTAGATGAAGGCCGTTTAACAGACGCCAAGGGTCGGAAGGTTAATTTCAAAAACACCATTATAATCATGACTTCCAACTTAGGCACCGAAATTGTGCACGAATATCACCAGTTGGGTATTGCCCACGATGAAGGTCGGCGGGAAGAATCTCAAACTAGAGAAATTGAGTCTAAAATAATGGAAACCCTAAAACGAAGATTTCGTCCAGAATTTTTGAATCGGTTGGATGATATCATAGTTTTTAATTCGCTTAAGAAAGAGGATTTAGAGCACATTGTTGATTTGCAGTTGGAGAAAGTAAAAGA
>JACQLN010000052.1 GCA_016204035.1 Parcubacteria group bacterium
GCGCTGGACAGCTTGGGCGAACGCAACCAAATTTTAGAGAATATGGATTATCTTCTAAATTTTTCCAAAGAAATAAAACAGGCCCAAGCGTTAAACCAATCCAGTATTTTTGACGGGCTTAGCGATGCCGCCCCGGTCTTAAAGCTAAAACCGGCCAGTCCGGCCGATCCGGCAACCATGCTGGCCTGGGAAAAAGAACTGCTGGGACTTTACGTCAGTTCCCACCCACTGGCTCCCTACAAAGAAATTTTAGAGAAAAAAACCAAACCCATCAAAGATTTGCTGGCCTCGGCTAAAACGGTAACTGTGGGCGGCATGATCAGCGCTTATAAAAAAATAATCACCAAAACCGGAAAACCGATGGTTTTTGCCCAACTGGCCGATTTTTCCGGCGAAATTGAAACAGTGGTTTTCCCCGACACCTATCAACAAAATCCCGACATCTGGCAAAAAGACAAACCTCTCTTAATCAAGGGCCAAATTCAAATAAGAGACAATGCTCTAAAACTTATTTGTAAAGAAGCGGTGGTACTGACAAAAACTACATAACTATACTATATAATCTAAACATATACTGAGATAGCGATCGCTATCTCAATATTATGATTGCAAAATACTGTATTTCTGATAATATTCAAAACAATATATGGAAAAACCCGATCATAAAAAACTGGGGCAGGAATTGGATCTTTTTTGCTTTTCCGATTTGGTGGGCAGCGGCTTGCCGTTGTGGACGCCTAAGGGAACCATAATCAGAAACTTGTTGGATGATTTTGTGTGGGAATTGCGTAAAAAATATGGCTACCAGCAGGTTGATATACCCCATTTGACCAAAAAGGATTTGTACGAAAAAAGCGGCCATTGGGAAAAATTCAAAAATGAACTTTTTCAAATCAAAACGCGCGAGGGGCACATGCTGGCCTTAAAACCGATGAACTGCCCGCATCATATTGAAATCTTCCGCCGGCGGCCCGTCAGCTGGCGCGAACTGCCCCAACGTTATACTTCCACCACCAAAATGTACCGCGACGAGCAAACCGGCGAACTTAACGGCCTCGCCCGAGTACGCGCCATAACCATTGACGACGCCCATGTGTTCTGCCGCCGCGAACAAATCAAAAAAGAATTTTCAACTGTTTGGGATATTATAGATATTTTTTATAAAACCATCGGCTTTAAGCTCGCCGTTCGGCTTTCTTTTCACGATCCTAAACAAAAAGAAAAATACCTGGGCACTTCGGAAATGTGGCAATTTGCCGAAAATCAATTGCGGGAAATCGCCCAAGAGAAAAAAGTTGCCGCCGAGGAAGTTTTGGGCGAAGCCGCTTTTTACGGCCCCAAAATAGATTTTACAGCCAAAGATTCTCTGGGCCGGGAATGGCAGGTGGCCACCATTCAGTTAGACATCAATATGCCGGAAAGGTTTGACCTAACTTGCACCAACGAAAAAGGAGAAAAAGAAAGATTGGTCATGGTTCATAGCGCTATATTGGGTTCCATAGAAAGATCGCTGGCTGTGTTGTTGGAACACTTTAACGGCGCCTTGCCTTTATGGCTGGCTCCGGTGCAAGTGGCAGTATTGCCTGTCAGCGACAAATCAAACGGCTACGCCCAAAAAGTTGCCGGCGAACTGGTAGCCGAAAACATCAGAACCGAAGTCTACGATCGCAACGAGACCATCGGCAAAAAAATCCGCGAAGCCGAAACCCAAAAAATTCCTTACTTGGCGGTGGTGGGCGAAAAAGAAGAAAAAAATGAAACCGTGGCCCTGCGTCAGCGCGGTAAGGGAGATTTGGGGGAAATCAAAACTGTTGATTTTATAAAAAAATTGCAAAAAGAAGTTTTGGATAAAACCATCAATTAACAATCTTCTATATGGATAAACTGCCTAAAATCATTGTAATTCTTGGCGTCACCGCTTCGGGTAAAACGGCTTTAAGTCTTAAACTGGCCAAAAAATTCAAGGGCGAGATAATCTCGGCGGATTCTCGCCAAATTTATAAAGAATTTAACATCGGCACGGCCAAACCCACCGGCCACTGGCTGATCGCCGAAGGAGAAAGAAAATTTATAGCCGGGGGCCTGCCCCATTATCTGGTGGATACGGTTGATCCTAAAGAAGATTTTAATTTAGCCAACTACAAAAAACTGGCCGCGGAAAAAATAAATGAACTTGGCCAAAAAGGAAAACTGCCTTTTTTAGTGGGTGGTACGGCGCTTTACTTAAAAACTCTCCTGGAAAACTGGACCATACCGGCGGTTGAACCCAATTTGGCTCTAAGGCGCCGGCTGGAAAATAAAAATGTGTCCGATCTTTTAGACGAACTTAAAAAGAATGATCCCGAAGCTGTGGCTATAACCGGATACAGCAATAAAAGAAGAATAATCAGGGCTTTGGAAGTGATCTACCAAACCGGCCGGAAGTTTTCCGAACAAAGAAAATCCGGCCGGCCGCTTTTTAATGCCCTAAAAATCGGCCTAAAAATAACGCCGCCGGAATTAACCCAAAGAATCACTCGCCGGACAGACGAAATGATAAAAAATGGTTTGGTTAAAGAAGTCCAGGAACTTGCCAAAAAATATTCCTGGGATTTGGTGCCGATGCAAAGCATAGATTATCAGGAATTCAAAGATTATCTTACTGGCAAAAAAAGTTTAAGCGAGACCGTTAAAGAAATAAACCGGCACCACCTGGCTTACGCCAAACGCCAGATGACCTGGTTTAAGAAAGATAAAACCATCCACTGGATCACTTCCGAAAAAGAAGCCGAAGAAAAAATAAAAAGTTTTCTAGCCCAATAATTCTTTTAATATCTCTTCCCCCACTTGCGGGTTGGCTTTGCCTTTAGTGGCGCGCATCAACTGGCCGACTAAAAATTTCAAGGATTCCAATTTCCCTTTTTTATAATCCTCCGCCGGCTTGGGATTTTGGGAAATAACCTCTCGGGCGGTTTTGACCAATTCATCGCGATCGCTCATCTGCCCAAGATTCTTATCTAATAAAATTTGGTGCGGATCTTCGCCGGTTCTAAACATTTCAGCTAAAATCGTCTGCGCGGCCGAAGAAGAAATCTTGCCTTGGTGGATTAAAACAACAAGTTCGGCAAAATCTTCGGCGCCAATTTTTAGATCCGACATTTTTTGTTTGGACTCCGCCAACAGTTTTTGAATCTCAGTAATCAAATAATTAGCCACGAGTTTGGTCAGACCATGATCCGCCGCTATATTTGACCCAGACTCAACCAACCACTCTTTTAGCTCGCTCGCGACCTCCTCAAAATAATCACCTAACTCTTTTTGGACCGTAAAAATCTCGCTATCTTTAGCCGTAATTCCATACTCGCGAATAAATCTCTCGCGGCGCAAAGTTGGCAGTTCGGGCAATTCCGATTTGATATAATCTATCTGCGATTTTTCCAAACGCACCGGCGGCAAATCGGGTTCGGGAAAATAACGGTAATCATGCGATTCTTCTTTGGTGCGCTGGGAAAAAGTTTCGGCTTTGTTTTCATCCCAACCGCGAGTCTCTTGCACAATCTTATCGCCGCTTTCCAAAATTTCGCCCTGCCGCCTGATTTCGTAATCTATCGCCCGTTCGCACGCCCTAAAAGAATTTAGGTTTTTAATTTCAACTTTTGTGCCAAACTTCTCCGATCCTTCCGGCATTATGGAAATGTTTGCTTCTATTCTTAACTGTCCTTTTTCCATATCGGCTTCGGACACATTCAGATACCGAAATAATAATTGAAGTTCCTCGCCAAATTCTTTGGCTTCGGCGCCGCTTTTAATATCCGGCTCGGTGACCAGTTCCATCAGCGGCACACCCGCGCGGTTGAAATCGACCAGAGATCTCGTATCTTGTATCTTGTAACTTGGAACTTTTGTCTTTTGAGATCCAAGATCTAAGTTATAAGATCCATGAATTAACTTGCCGGTATCTTCTTCCAAATGCACTCGTTTGATTTTTATTTCTCTATCGCCGGTTAATTTCAAAATACCGCCCTCGCAAAACGGCTTTTCAAATTGGGAGATTTGATAACCCTTGGGCAAGTCGGGATAAAAATAATTTTTGCGTTCAAACCAAGAATATTCATTTATTTTCGCGCCCAAAGCCAAACCGGTTTTAACCACCTTGCGCACCGCTTCAATGTTTATAACCGGCAAAGTGCCCGGGTGCGCCAAACAGACCGGGCAGACGTTGGTGTTCGGCCGGGTTTCGTCGGCATCATTGGCCGAATCGCAAAACATCTTGGTTTTGGTATTAAGCTCGGCGTGGATTTCCAAACCGATAACCGGTGAGTATTTCATATATAACTATCATAACAATTTGATCTATAAAAAGAAAAAGCTATTTGTATTTTTATAAATTTACATGTTATATTATTGCCTGGTTCTTTAACATAAACAATCTAACAGTGAGATCTGGTAATGAGTATTTACCTGCCTTATGAACAGCGTACAAGGGATTTTCAGTATCGCCAAACCCTGCGTCAAATTATAAGGGAGGGTGTCCATACAAAGAACGAATTTCAAACCACTGGAACATTAACCTCTGTAACTACTCGTAATATGGTGTTTCGGTTGGCAAATGGAGCACCGCTTATCACTGAACGTGAAATTGGTTTCTGGCGCAGACCGATATCGGAAATCATCGGTTTTATCAACGGCGCACATACACTTGAAGAACTTCGTAAGTATGGAGATAAAAAAACATGGGCTAGTTGGTGGGCTCGTTGGGCTAGTGAACATAAGTGTGGACAGTTTAGGCTTGAACCAGGAGATCTCGGCCCAGGTTCATACGGCGCGGGATACCACCACGATGGTTTTAACCAATGGTATCATCTGGTAAAACAGATACGTGAACGACCATGGTTACGCACTCACCGTGTAACTCCATGGATTCCTAAGTACTGTCTGCAACATAGCGAACTGCAACGCAAAGTTGTTGTGGCGCCGTGTCATGGTGACGTCCAAGTTACAATCCTTGATGGTAAAATGTTCCTTCGCATGGACCAGCGATCGGGAGATGTCCCCATCGGCATTCCATCAAACATGATCCAATACGCGGCGCTTCTTCTCATGCTCGCCCAAGTGACCGGCTACGAACCGCATACGATCATCCATTCAATTCATGATGCACAAATCTATGAAGATCAAGTGCCGTACATAAAACGATTGATCCGCAGACGACCCAATCCTTTTCCAACTCTTCGGATCATGGACACTAAAATTGACGATCTTTTCGCATTTCGGCCGGAACATTTTGAATTGACCGATTACAACCCGCATCCGGCCATGAACGACATACCGGTTACAGAGTAGCTGGACGTACCTCAAATTTATGGAGAAAGAAATGGGATCTGGATCAGGCAAGGATTTTGTAGTAATGGCGCATGCCCGCACAGAAGAACAGCGACGGGTCATGGCGGGTATACAGGAAAAGGGTGAATGCCCTTTCTGCCCTGGAAATTTACCAGAGGGTAACCAAGTCATTAGGACAACGAGTCACTGGTTTCTCATGCTGAACATGTGGCCATATGAGAACACCAGAATACATCTCCTGGCTATCCATATCAAGCACGTCGAACAACTGGAAGACACTGCTACAGAAGAATGGTCTGATCTTTTTCGATTGTTGAGATGGGCTGAACATGAATTCAGGGTTGAAAGCGGTAGCATCGGGATTCGCTTTGGCGATCCCAGACTCAACCGTGCCACAGTACGGCATCTCCATGTTCATTTTATAGTTCCTAAAATCACAGACCAAAACGATCCTAGGTATAAACCAGTGGTGTTTGTGATCGCTTAGTCAAAAGCTCTCTTCCCCTCAAGGAAGAGAGCTTTATATTTGAATTAAAAAACTCCGTAAGTAGTTGCCTACCCCGGAGTTTTGACTTGGATAATCTTTACGCTGTTTGCCCGCAAGACCTCTTGGGCATTAAGCGAAGAAAATCCTTCCTTGAAAAATATTTCGCGCACCCCTGCCTGGACCAGTTGGCGAGCACACCTTTCACAAGGAAAAGTGGTTACATAGAGATGTGAATTATCGAGAGCGAACCCATACTTAGCACAGCGGGTAATTACCGCTTCCTCGGCATGGATGGAGGTGTACTTACCTTCCTGACCGGCAGCCCGATTAAGACTCGGATCACCGAACAAATAGGTTTCATACTCATTCGGCATATGAGTATTGCAGGCCGCCACTAATACCCGCCCATCCCGTGAGATCGCCAGCGCGCCAACTCTTCGCCACCAGTCTGGGCTTCGTTCCGAAATCTCTAGAGCTTTGTTTATAAACCCTAGATGAAATTCGGATGAAGAAACCTCAACATCGGGAATCACTGGGCTGTTACGCATAACCGCAGTCATATCATAACGAGCCCAGATCATCTCGAAAGTGAAACTGCAACCTGCCGGAGCAAGGTACTTTTCAACAAAGAGATGTGAAACATCCTCATCCGGTAAAACCCAACTTTGCCATCTGGTAAATGAAAGGTTGGGATTATTGTTTAGCCAGCCAGGACAAAATATTCGTGCTCGACTAACCCACCTCTCTAAAGAAATCACGCGCGCGATTATTTCAGTCGGCAACGCAGCCATATTCCTCGTTAACCGCGGCAGAAGTTCTTCCGCTTCTGCCTGCGAAATGAGAAATAAATTACTTTCGGAATGTTTTTTGAACCAGTTTAGGTGACGTTGGTTTAATGTCGGAATATAAGCAATGAGATCAGCCACTAGCGCCATCTTTCCCTAAGTAGCTTATTACCTCGAGTTCGATAGCTTTACTGATTCTTCCGGCAAGTTCTTCGGCGCCTTCTAGTTGAAGCCGCCTGATCTTGGCGGTAGTGCTAACACTTGTAGGGGGAGCTTGCGCTTCAAGATACTCGATGCGGCCACAGTGTTTCCCAAGTGCCTTTTTATCCCTTTCTGTGAAAGATTTGGTCGTTTTCGACATAACAAGAACGTCAGGCCGCACAAGCTTGATAAGTTCGTATTTATGCTGACCAACATCGCGACGAGTGAGGATGTTGATAAATGAGAATCCAGCCAGAAGTTCCGTTCTCTCATCAAAGTTGTCAAATGGCCTGCCGCTACCCTT
Source organism: Parcubacteria group bacterium (assembly GCA_016204035.1). GTDB lineage: Bacteria > Patescibacteriota > Minisyncoccia > JACQLN01 > JACQLN01 > JACQLN01. The sequence goes on from JACQLN010000052.1 coordinate 7,100, forward strand.
CATTTGTCGGGTCAACTCGTTTGAATCAACACCGACAATAAGAACATCCCCGAATGCCCTAGCCCTAATAAGATAACGGCTGTGTCCGACATGGTACATATCCCAGACCCCTTGGGTTAGAACAATGGTGTAACCGCTTGTCTTCAAAAGATCAACCAGATGTCCAAGATCATTGTAGTCGGGTATATACTTGTTCTCTAGTTTGAAACCGGCTTCTAGAATAGTTTTTACAGTTGGAGCCATATACGACCTCCTTTAGAAAAGGGTGGTAAATAGAATTGGAATATATAAAGAACCAAAAACACGAGCTATTTTAGCTCGTGTTTAGGTTAGCAACTTGTATAAATTATTTCAAATATATAAATCACACAAATAAAGTATACCGAGATAGCGATCGCTATCTCGGTATACTGATATTACTTAACCGACAAACTAGAAAACTGATAAACTTACTTACTTTACTTCAATCCCCATTGACCTCGCGGTTCCTTCCACAATCTTCATCGCCTGTTCCACCGTGTCGGCGTTAAGGTCGGGCATTTTAACTTCGGCGATTTGGCGAACCTGTTCGCGGGTTACTTTGCCGACTTTGCCTTTTAACGGATCAGCCGCGCCTTTTTCCACTTTGGCCGCTTTTTTTAACAAATCCGAAGCCGGCGGAGTTTTGTATTTTAGATCAAAAGTCCGGTCTTCATAGATGGTAATTTCCACCGGAATCACATTATCGCCTTTGTCAGCCGTGGCGGCGTTAAACTTGGAACAAAAATCCTGCAGGTTTAAGCCGTGCGGACCCAAAGCCGTGCCTACCGGCGGGGCGGGGTTGGCCTTGCCGGCCGGCAGTTGAAGTTTGATTATTGTTTTTATTTTCTTAGCCATAGGTCTAAATAAGACTTATAGGATTTATAAGTCCTATAGTTTTCTTATTTGCAAAAAGTCCAGTTCCACCGGCGTTTCGCGCCCGAACATGTTTACCAGCACTTTTACCTTGCCTTTGTCGTCGTCAACTTCCGAAACCCGGCCGTCAAAATCCTTAAACGGACCGTCGGTTATTTTTACCGCGTCGCCCACCGCTACGTCAATTTTATACTTGGGTTCTGCTATGCCCATGCGGCGCTGGATTTCGGTTATTTCTTCCCCCGCCACCGGAATGGGCGTGGTGCCCGAACCCACAAAACCGGTCACCC
>JACQLN010000053.1 GCA_016204035.1 Parcubacteria group bacterium
AGGCCTTGTTGGCTTCGGCCATGCGGTGAGTATCGTTTTTCTTTTTAATGGCGTTGCCTTCGTTTTTGGCCGCCAAAATAATTTCCTCGGCCAGTTTTTTGTCTATGGGCTTGCCTTTGCCGGCGCGGGCCGCCAAAATCAGCCAGCGCATGGCCAAAGCCAATTTGCGTTCGCCTCTAACTTCGCGCGGCACTTGGTAATTGGCGCCGCCGATCCGGCGCGATTTTACTTCCAGTTGCGGTGAAACATTCTTGATGGCCGTTTCAAAAATTTCCAGGCCGGGCTTTTTTTCTTTCTTTTCTATATTATCCAAAGCCCGGTAAAAAATGCCGCTCGCCACGCTTTTTTCGCCGTCGCGCATCAGTTTATTGATAAATTGGGCAGCCAAAGCGCTCCCGTATTTATAGTCGGGCTTAATGTCGCGTTTGATGTTTATTTTACGTCGCATGAATTAGCTTTTAGCTTTTAGCTTTTAGCTTCTTAGGATTTTACTAAAAAGCTAACAAGCTAAGGAAGCTAATTTCCTATTTAGGTGTTTTGGCTCCGTATTTGCTCCGGCGCTGCTTGCGGCCGTCCACGCCGGTGGCGTCCAAAACGCCGCGCACAATATGATAACGGATGCCCGGCAAATCTTTAACCCGACCGCCCCGCAAAACCACCACCGAGTGCTCCTGCAAATTGTGGCCGATGCCGGGAATATAGGCCGTAACTTCCATACCGTTGGATAATCGCACACGGGCGATTTTACGCAAAGCCGAATTAGGTTTCTTGGGCGTCATGGTGCGCACCGAAAGGCAAACACCTCTTTTGAAGGGCGATTCAAAACTGGAATATCTGTTTTTTAAGCTGTTGAACGCAAAAGTCAACGCCGGAGATTTGGATTTGCGACTGGAAATTTTTCTTGGTCTTTTGATTAACTGACTGATCGTCGGCATGGGATATAAAGGTCAGACCTTGATATCAAGGTCTGACCTTGGTCTAAGTTAAATGCGATATTTTTAAGCTGAAGACATTATATACAAAGATTCGGGTGTTGTCTACTCTTTTAACGGCTCAACGCCGTTGAGCCGTTAAAAAAATGGGGTGAGCGCGGTTTTTTGCGCCCACCCCTGCGAGGGTCCCCCGGCCACAGAGGGACAATGCGGCATGGAATCCTTCGGGCCGTTAGGACCGCGAACGGTTGCCCAACCGGGGTCAATCTGGTGAAGGCCGGTATTTCACTGTCGGCTCCAGTCCGACCAGGATCGGACCATCTAGGCCTCCCGGACTATTCTACGCAGTCACCAGACTCCCGCTGGGACCGGTGTGTGAGTTCGATTCTCACATCTATCTCAACATGACGAGATATATCACATCGGACACCGTTTCCATGCCAGCAAAATCATACTAGCAAAACCCAAAAAGCGAGTCAAGTCCGCTAAGTTTTCTAGGAAATTTACCGGAAGGACCGCCCTTTTTGAAAATTTAGAAGAAAAACGGAGAGCCTGTGATGAGCCGAAAGAGAAACGGAAAAATCGGGGCTATTAGCGGAAACAAAAAGAAAATAAACAACAGCACCAAGAAAAATCCGTAGTGTTCCAACATGGCTAATTGGCGTTCATAGCGGTAAGGCAAAAAGGCGGCCAGAATCCGGGAACCGTCCAAGGGCGGTATGGGAATCAAGTTAAAAACACCTAAAAGAAGGTTTATAAAAACAATCAAAGACAAACCCAGCGCCGCCGCGGCCGGAACAGGCGCGAAGCGCAAGGCCAAGCCAAAAATCAAAGCCACCGTAAAATTAGAGGCCGGCCCGGCGGCCGCCACGCTGGCTGGCCCCCATTTTTGGTTCCTTAGATTATAAGGATTATAAGGCACCTGCTTGGCCCAGCCGAAAATAAATCCACCTAGCAAATAAGACGCTAGCGGCACCAAAAACGAACCCATAAAATCCAAATGTTTTAGGGGATTAAAACTCAACCGCCCCAAGCTTTTAGCCGTGGGGTCGCCTAGTTTGTTGGCCATTAGGCCATGGGAAACCTCGTGCACCACCACCGACATTATCAACACCGCCAGATTGAATATGAGAACTATAGATTGATCCATCTTGATATTCGTGTTAGGGTAATCCTACCATAAGGAAATATCAAAATCCAAAATCCAAATGTCAAATCAAATCCCAATGACTAAATGACAAAAACTTTTGTATTTTGAGTTTTAGAATTTATTTGTGTTTTGGGCTTTGACATTTGGAATTTATCAATATGATGTGTCCAGTATGCAAAAAAATCAGCGGTTTTAGAATAAAGCGGGTGCTGTTGCGCGGCCACTACAACCCCACCGTCAAACAAAAACAACACCCTAATTTACAATGGGTTAAAATCGGCGCGGGTAAAAGAATCAAAGTTTGCGCCAGTTGTATTAAAGCTTCTCAAAGAAATCCGAATTACTTTAAGGAAGTAACCCCGAGTTTGGTTAAATAAATCTTTATTAAGGTCGGATCTCGATAGACACGGGCTGTCGTAGTCGTTTGTCTGGGAGACAAACGACGGTAGTACCCGGTAGTAGATGCTTCGCATCACTACGGGGCAAGCGCGAGTTGGGGGATCTGAACAAATGTCTTTGTTCAGATGGGAATTTTAGAAAATAAATTTTCGTAATTTTGTCGATATCGGGGTATAGTATAGAGGCAGTACGCGTCCATGGGGTGGATGTAGCGGCGGTTCGATTCCGCCTACCCCGACAAAATTAAAATTTCCGGGAACTTGCAGCCGGGGTTCGATTCCCCGCAGCCCGACTTAATCGAATATGTTCAACATCCGATGTTGAACATATTGAGTAATTTATACGGCGAGCATGCGATCGCATGCTCGCCGTATGGTTATATTTTTACTGGTTTGGGTTTACAACTTTTTTATTTGCTGTGGCCAAAGCCGCCGTCGCGGATGCGAAAGTCATCCAGTATATCCAAACCTCGTTTGTCTTTAAGAGTGGGGTCTTGGACTAAATTATAGATGGCATCGCCGGTATCTTTATGCAAAACAGCATAGAGCCGAGTCCCGGGTTGGTATTTTTTAACCAAATCAACCGAAACATAAGCATGTTCCCCGGCCGGCAAAAAACGGCTGGTACCCACCAGCGTGCCGTATTTGTCGTAAGGGTTTTCGTACACCGCCACAAACCCCGGTTGATTTAGAACTACTTTATTAACATAAATCCTGTTTTCTATAATCACATCGTCGCTGTAGGGCTCTTGATCTATGATTTTAACCAGGGGCTCCACTCCCGCGGCTATAGCAAAGCTGGGTGTCGGCTCGGCCCAGCTTCTTAACCAAACCACGCCAAAATAAAGACCGAGGGCTATTAAACCGAAAAATAGAGTGTAAAACGGGACTTCCAATCTAACTTGTTTCATACTTATTGATTGTATACAAAAATTGAGGGTATAATCAAGCTAGCTATATGTTTGACCAGACTCTAAAAAATTTTCCCAAACAGTTTGAATGGCAACCGCAAATTGAGAATGCCGATAAGTTGACACTAAAAGAAAGGTTTATTGTTTTGGGTATGGGCGGTTCGCATTTGGCCGCTGATGTTGTTAAAACCTGGCCGGCTTATGCCGAACGGCTAACAGTGTACTCCGATTACGGCCTGCCGGCGGTATTGGAATCCGATTTGAAACAAAGCTTGATAATTGCCGTTTCTCATTCCGGCAATACCGAAGAAGTGATAGACGGCTTTAATTTGGCCCAGGAAAAAGGATTGTCCGTGGCCGCGATCTCCTGCGGAGGCAAATTGATTGAGCTTGCTCAAAAAAGTTCCGCGTCCTACGTGTTAACACCGAATCCAAACATCCAACCCCGGTTGGCGTTGGGGTTTCATTTTAGATCTATTTTGAAAATAATGGGGGAAGAAAAGACTCTTGATGAAACAAGGGAATTGGCAGACACCTTAAAACCCGCGGAGTTTGAGTATAAAGGACGAGAATTGGCCGAAAAAATAAAAGGACGAATTCCAATAATATATTCTTCCGCCAAAAAATCCGCGCTGGCTCAAATATGGAAAGTTAAACTAAATGAAACAGCCAAAACTCCCGCTTTCTCAAATGCCCTACCCGAAGCCAATCATAACGAAATGATCGGCTTTGCCGGTTCTTCGTTGTCTGACGAGTTAAAAGAAAAATTTTTCTTTATATTCTTGGAAGACGACTACGACCAGCCCCAAAATCAAAAGCGCCTCAAGGCCACAGCCGACCTTTACCAAAACAATGGCTTTGAGGTTGAAAAAATAAAACTGGCCGGCTTGAACCATTGGCATAAAATCTTTTCCAATTTAATGCTGGCCGATTGGGTAAGTTACCATCTGGCGGAACTTAATGGAGTGGATCCGGAACAAGTTGTGTTGGTGGAAGAATTCAAAAAGAAAATTCAATAATATACCGAGATAGCGATCGCTATCTCGGTATATTTTCTATTAGATAGATAACTCGAAAAACCAAAACTACATCATCTGCCCGCCTTTGCCGCAGGCCTTACAACCCTTGCCGTGAGTAGCCACTTCAACCACGGCCGAAACACCCACCAGGATGTAAATCAATTTGGCCACGGTTGAATCCATACCCCCCAGCCAGCGACTAATGTCCCAACCCAGCAAACCTACCAAAAGCCAGTTGAGACCTCCAATAACCAAAAGCAAAAAGGTTATTTTATGTAGAGATTTCATTATATTTACGAAGTACGAATAATTGCGAATCTACGAATTAAATAAAAAGTTACGTAAAATCGCAAAAATCGCCGACGCTATTAAATAATAATAATAGTTTTATTATACCCCGTTAGAAGCTCGTTTGAAAACATAGTTATCAACATAGACCACCACACGATACAACCCCATCATTCTAAGTATTCTATCTATGCTTCTAACGGGGCTAGCGCCCCAAACCCGAAAGAACGATATTCACAGTCTTGAGGATTATGCCAACGTCAAAAATAAAGGAACGATTCTTAAGATAATAAAAATCGTAGGCCAGTTTTTCCCGAGTATCCTCCACCGAGGAGCCATAGGTGTAATTTATCTGCGCCCAACCGGTCAAACCCGGCTTAACCAAATAACGGCGGTCGTAGAAAGGAATTTCCTTGGTTAAAAGATCGTGAAATTCGGGCCGCTCGGCCCGCGGACCCACAAAAGACATTTCACCTTTTAAGATGTTTAGAAGTTGCGGCAGTTCATCCAAGCGGGTTTTGCGCAATAACCGACCCACCTTGGTTATGCGGGAATCATTTTTAGTGGTCCATTGGGCGCCGTTGGCCTCGGCATCGATGCGCATGGTTCTAAATTTAACCAAAGTAAAATGCCGGCCTTTGCGGCCAATCCGTATTTGTTTATAGAAAACCGGGCCCCCGTCTTCCAATTTGGTTAAAACGGCAATCAAAACACCTAAGACCAAGGACGGAATAAAAAAAATCAAACTTACTCCAAAATCCAAAACTCTTTTAACGGATTCATAAAAAGTCCGTCGGCCCGAGGCAAAATTGTTCAAAAACCAAAGATGATCCACATTGGCCAGATCAACCTTACGCCAAACTCTTTCATTAAATTTGGAAAGATTGGCCACTTCCACATTATCCACAAAATTATAGAGAGACGAAGTTAAAGAACTTTGATCCAAAAATTTATCGTCAATTATAAAAGCGCGGATACCTTCGTTGTTTACTAAAGACGACACATCAACCTGGCGCGGCGGGTTTAAGATTTGAGGCAAATACTGGTTTTGGGCTTGATTGGCAAAAGCTGGGCGCGGACCGATCAAAAAATCAACCTTATAACCAATCTGCGGGTTTTGATTAAGTTTAATGGCTAACACCACCCCCCGCTCGTCCCAGGAAATCACGGCGGTTTTTACCAAAAGATTCTTTTTTAAGATGCGGTTGATTTGGCCGCGCCATAAAACAAAAAATGTTGAAAAAATGGCAAAATATATAAAAAGATTGGTCTTGGGGGCCACTTCCGATGAACCGGCAAAATAGAAAAATAGCACCGCCACTAAAAAATTAACAATCAGGGCACGGGCCAATCCACCGTAAAATTCCAAAGTATTTTTAGCCGAAGTTATTTCGTAAAGATTATGAATATAAAAAACCACCAGCCAAACAAACATCAACGGCGTAAAGGCCTGGACGTGTATGGAAAAAAATTGCCCGGTGGTGTAATTAGAACTGGCTAAACCAGACACATAACCGTACCTCAAATAAACCGTGGCCGCCAACGCCAAATAGAGGAATAAAACATCCCCCATCAAGATAACTATCTTTTTGGCTTGGGCCGGCATCAGATATTAAGATTTTAACTCACTTATATAACTTAAATCGCCGCCTAAAGTAACCAACCCCCTCGCTCTGCTATGAGAGTAAGGGGGGTGGTTAAGATTTTGTGATTACTGATCTTATATTATTTTAGCAACGCGTCTATTTGCGCTTGAATAGCTTTTATTTGATCTTCTATCTGTTTAGTTGCGTCCGATGATGAAGCTGGCGCAAGTGGCGCTACGTATGAAGGAGTTTGTTGGGCCTCTGGCATACTAACCGAAGAACCGGCTAAAACTTCATTTATTTTTTGCATGGTAGCCGGCCCCACTCTGCCTACCGCGGGTAAACCGTATTTGGCTTGGAACTTCTTTACGGCTGCGGTGGTCTTGGGACCATAGAAACCACTGACGATGCCATCGGGATAAATGGCGGGGTCTTGAGCTAGAAGTTTTTGC
>JACQLN010000054.1 GCA_016204035.1 Parcubacteria group bacterium
ACATATAGGCTTTTTAATTTAACGTATGTCCAACATGCTCGGCTGGTTGAATCGGCTAAGAGCCAGTATAATAACCCGGCGGCTTTGCTGGCCGGGCGCGGCAATATTTATTTTTCCGATTTTTCTCCCGGCGGTAAAAAAATAGCGGCCGCTAACAAGTCCTCATTTTTCCTTTATTCAAACAATAATGCCGTTTTTTCAAAAGAGGCCGCCGAAAAAATAGCGCCGATTTTGAACCAAGAAACAGGCGTCCTGGAATTATTACTGAACCAAAAAGACAAAAGCTATTTGGTCATTGCGCGCGACTTAAGTCGAGAACAGGCCGACAAAATCAAGATATTAAAATTGTCGGGCCTGACGGTAGCGTCGGGTATTGATCGTTTTTATGCCAACGGAACCTTGGCGTCCACGGTTTTGGGTTTTGTCGGTTTTGACGGCAACCGGCGTGTCGGCCAATATGGAGTCGAATCTTCTTATGATAATGTGTTAAGCGGTGAAACGAGAACGCAAAATTTGTGGGGCAATAAAACGTATTCCGATGTTTTTAAAAGTTTGAAATTTTGGTCTAGAGAAGATGACGAACTTGAAAATGCAGAATCTCAAAATGAAGACGGGAGCGACGTGGTGTTGACTATTAACGCCGACATTCAATCCATGGTCGAAATTAAACTGGATGCCCTGCTTAAAAAATGGGATGCGCGGAGCGGGTCGATTATCGTGGAAGATCCCGCGACGGGAGCAATACTGGCCATGGCGTCGTCGCCGAGTTTTAATCCCAACAGTTATGCCGAATATAAGCTGGAAGACTTTATCAATCCGAACGTTCAAGAAGTGTTTGAGCCCGGATCATCATTTAAGCCAGTAACTATGTCGGGGGCCATTGACAGCGGAGCGGTTACGCCGGACACGACGTATAACGATACCGGCGAAAAAAGAGTCGGCGGGTATACCATTCGCAACTTCAATGAAAAAGCCAACGGCATCCAAACAATGCGGCAAGTGCTCCAGCATTCTTTGAATACCGGCGCGATTTTTGCGCAAGAAAAAACCGGAGACGATACCTTTCTAAATTATGTTGTTAACTTTGGTTTTGGCCAGAAAACCGGGGTTGATTTAAAGGGAGAGGTGTTCGGTAATATCTCTAATCTGTACAGTGGCAGGAAAATTAATTTTTTAACCGCTTCTTTCGGTCAAGGCATTGCCGTAACGCCGCTCCAGCTTATAAACGCGTACGCGGCCATTGCCAATGGAGGAAAACTGATGCGGCCCTATTTGGTTAAGAACATTATAAGATCGGACGGTTCCGTGATTAAAACCGAACCGGTAATTCTCGGCGCGCCGATAACTGAAAAAACATCAGTCAAGCTCAAGACGATGCTTGTTGATGTCGTTGAAAAGGGCTTCGACAAAGCCCGTATTGCGGGTTATGATGTAGCCGGCAAGACCGGCACGGCCCAAATTCCCGATCCGCGCGGCGGTTATCTTGATAACGACCAATTTATCCACGACTTTGTGGGTTTCGCGCCCGCCTATTCTCCGAAATTCGTAGTTTTAATAAAAATGGATCGGCCCAAAGGCATAAAATTCGCCGCCGACAGTTTGTCGCCGGTCTTCGGGGATATCGCAAGAAATTTGATCAGATATTTTAATATCCCGCCAACCAGGAATTAGGTTATAGGTTTTAGGTGTTAGGTTTTGGAAAAAAATTAAAAAATGCGCAAGTTATTAAAATTTATTCTAAAAATCTTGGCCAAACGCGCTATCGGTCGGTATCGGCCGATTGTTATTGGCATTACCGGTTCGGTAGGAAAGACAACGGCCAAAGAGGCAACGTATGCGGTATTGAGCCGTAAGTTTTGGGTGCGCAAAAATGAAGAAAATTACAATAACGAACTTGGAGTTCCAATGGCGGTGCTTGGGATTGACCCTAATAAATTTAAAATCTTTGGTTACCAACTATCGGCTATTAGTCGCGCTTTTTGGTTGACGTGCGGTTGGCCGCGGCAGAAATATCCGAGGATGCTTATTTTAGAACTTGCCGCTGACAGGCCGGGTGATATCGGCTATTTGGTTGACGTGGTCAAGCCGCAAATTGGGGTGGTGACGGCGATAGGCGAAGTGCCGGTGCATGTTGAATTTTATGCCAGTCCGCAAGAAGTGGCGAAGGAAAAGGCCAAATTAGTGGAACAGCTAGCGGGCAAGGATGGTTTGGCAATACTAAACTATGATGACCAGACCGTGCTTGATATGAAAAATAAGACAAAAACCAAAGTAATGACCTTTGGTCTTGTTTCTCCCGCCAGCGGTATCGGGCCGGATGTTTGGGTTTCGGATATTAATTATTTTGTAGCTGATGGGCGGGACCAAGCCGGCAATACGCAGTCGGCGGCGATAGGAGGACTTTCGTTCAAGATAAATTTTGGCGGCACGTTTGTTCCGGCAAGGATTTATAATTTAATCGGCATCCATCAGCTTTACGGTATGTTGGCCGCGGTGGCCGTCGGTTTGCATTTTGGCATGAATTTGGTTGACATCTCCGGAGCGTTGGAAAATTTTGAGCTTCCGCGCAATAGGATGAATTTAATCCGCGGCATCAAGAACTCGATGATTATTGACGATACTTACAACGCCTCGCCCCTTTCGACGCACGCGGCCCTGGATGCCTTGCGTGATTTTGCCAGAGCCAGTCGAGAGTTAGGCCATGGAGGCCGACGAATTGCCGTTTTGGGCGACATGAGGGAACTCGGGAAGTACGAAGTAGAAGCCCATCGAAGTATTGGCAATTTGGCCGCTGAAAGATGCGATATTCTCATAACCGTTGGCGCCGCGGCCAAGTTCATAGCTGATTCCGCGGCCAACCAAATGTCCAGAGAAAACATCATAAGTTTTAACACTTCGGATGAAGCCAAGCTAAAAGTTCAGGAAATCGTTCGGGATGGCGACGTGGTGCTGGTTAAGGGTTCAAGGTCGATGAAGATGGAGAGAATAGTGGAAGAAATTAAAATTTTATAGGCCTTTAATTTTGGGCCTAATTTGCTATAATTTTAAAGTTGCTCCTATCGTCTAGTGGCCTAGGACGGATGGTTCTCAGCCATCAAACCCGGGTTCGACTCCCGGTGGGAGCGCCGTGAGAAAAATTACATATAAAATCCTGGCTGATTTTTTGTTTGTACTCCATGTGTTGTGGTTGGTTATTTTGGTCGGTGGAACGATATTTATGTATTACCATAGGTGGTACATTTATTATCATCTGGTAATAGCTTCCGGGACCTTATTATTCAATCTTTTTTTTGGCGGCTGTCCTTTGACGTGGTGGGAAGAGAAGTACAGAAGAAAATGGGATCCGGATGTTTTCTACCATCCCAACTCTTTTGCCGCGACTTACGCCAGTAAAATTTTACGAATGAACGTTACGCCGAGACAGGCCAACTGGTTTCTTCTTCTTGTAAAAATTGCCTCCTTCTATACGGTGGCCGTTCTTATAATTCTAAGGCGTTATATTTAGGTGATATAAAGAATTTGGAACAGATTTAGTAAAATTAATTAAGGTCGGCAAACTTTAATTAATTTTTACATTCTTGTTCCATGCTTAACCTAACATCTAACTTTAATAGAAAGGAGGTCAAAGCAGTCCTAAGAAAGATGGCCTTCAAAAATGGTCGCTTGAAATGTCCTCACTGCCGGTGTTTTAGGGTCAGAACTATTGAAAAAAGGTACTACTGTCTTAAATGTAGAAAGAAGTTCTCTCTGTATTCAAATTCTTGGCTCAAGCATATCAAGTTACCACTGGAAGGCTTTGCTGCGTTGTTAGAGTGTTGGTTGGAGGGTGCTTCGGTGGCCGATGCTTCTAATCATCTAAAACTCTCCAGGCCTACGGTTTACAGATACTACCGATTGTTCAGACTAAACATTGTAAAAAGCGCAGATTTTAAGCCTAGGAACAGTATTCAAGTCGATGAAGCCTACTTTGGCCGTTTTAAAAAACAGGCCAACTACTATCATGGACGGATGACTTATCGGGTCCAGGATAAAACTTGTGTTTTTGGTATGATCTGTCCAGAGACAAAGCAATTGTTTACCAGAGTGGTTCAAGCTAAACCCGGAGCCACAATCAAACAAATCATTAGAGAACAAGTGTCCACAGCCATCACGGTCTATTCTGACAAAAGCTATTACTACAAATACTTAGACAAAACCCACCGTCATTACGCAATGAGTCACGACTATGGTTTCGAGTACTCTCAATATATTGAAGCTTGCTGGTCTTGGATGAAAAGAAAGCTCTTCAAGCAATATCATCACTTCACTAGGAAATATGCCTCAGAATATGTGCAAGAATTGACCTGGCGTTTTAACACAAGAAAAGATGTCAAAAACCCGCTTGATTACTTAACCAAATTAACCTAGCTTGTTCCAAATTCTTTACATGGCTCTTAAATTTGCT
>JACQLN010000056.1 GCA_016204035.1 Parcubacteria group bacterium
CCTCTTGCAGTGCGCAAGGGGAGTAATCCGCCCAGCAGACATATAAAATAAACTATTTCCGAACCGAGCACGCACTTCCAGCCGTATTTTTTTAGTGATAATTTTTCCATATTTTTATTATAAAATTAAGTAATTCCGACCTTTAACTCAAATCTTTCTTTTTTTCTTCATATTCTTCTCTATCAATCTCGCCTTTGGCGTAGCGTTCTTTCAAAATATCAAGCGGCGACTTATCCTGAACCGAGTTGCAGGATTTTCCCTGGTCGTGGGCGCTGCGAGATTGGCCGGTGAGCCATTTGGTAAGCGCGACAATGCCGGTGATTATCAAAACCCACCAAAGAATCATGAAAATCCAGCCGAAACCGCCCATAGTTCCAAATCCAAAATTCATCATGTTATTATTTGTTAAATTTTTATTAAAGGGAGATGACCATCCTCCCATCATCATTTGCATCATAGGCATAAAGCCGACACCTTGCGACGGGAACGCGGCGGACGTGTCGCAACTACTGCCTCGTTTGCCCCAAGCGCTATGCATTTGTTCTTCTCCTTGTTCTCCCAGCATTGATTTCATCATTTCGTTCATGGCAATATGTCTCGAAACATCTCCAATGGATTGACCCATAAAATATTCCCCAATTTTCTCAAAATCCACATCTTTAAGCTGCGAACAAGTAATTGTTTTATTGTTTAGGTCATCCAAAAACCGCTTGCCTTCTTGCTCTTCTTGTTGCTGGCTTTGTATGGCGGTGCTATCGGAGGATGAACTTGGAAAGCCCATCATACCTTGAGCCAAAGAAAAGTTGGGGAATAAGGCAAAACCGAAAATAAAAATGGAAATTGCGGTAAAAAAGATTTTTTTCATAAGTTATTTCGCGTTATTGATGATATTTTGAATAATTTGATCGATTTCTTTCGGTCGCTCGCCTAAATTTGCTTCCGGGAAAAGCTGCGGTAGAATAATTGGGCGCAGGCCGGAGATGAAAGTTTGTTTGTTTTTGACATAAACATTTATCTTGCAAGGCAGACACAGGCCGATTTTAATATCTTTATCTAAAAACTCGTTGGCAAACTTGGCGCTGCAAAACTCAACAATCTTAAACGGTTCTCTGGCAAATCCTTTCTCGGTTAAAGTTTTTTGCACATCGTGAACATACAAAACCCGCATACTAGCTTTGATGATTTCGTCCTGCACACTTTGAACCGTCTCGGCAAAAGTTTTATTCGTTTCTTGAGTGTATATAAAATCTTCCGGTTTTATTTGCATTTGGCTAGTTGATAAATAGAAAAGATTTCTTTGATGGCTTTGGATTTTTTGCCGGATTTAATCTGCTGAACCACGTGGGTAGTTAAGTGATTCTTCAAAATAAAATCCTCAAAACTGGACAAGGCCTGTTTGACCGCCAGCGATTGATGGAGAATGTCTACGCAATATTTATTTCCGCCGACCATCTTTTCCAATCCGCGGATTTGACCGGCTACCCGGCGCAGACGGTTGACAGCTTGTTTTTTTACGGAGGATGTCATTTTTACAATATACCCCCTACGGGTATACCAAGTCAAGCGGGGTTGTGGATATTGTTAAAATAACAAATAACTGCTATTACCGACACGATTATTTTATCAACCTCTGTCAAACATTGAATGTTTGACAGAGGTGCATATCAATTTAACTCAAAACTAACAACTAATAACTAATAACTAGGACTATACCGCGCAACCGCCTTTTTGTTCGTTTTCTTCCGGCTGGACAACCTGTTCCGAAACCCATTGATAGCCCGAGCCGCTGGAAAATTCTTTGGCTAGTATTTTTTCAGGCGAAGTTTTATTCCAGTCTATATTTTTGGATTTAAGAAACTGGGCTATGGTCAGGTATTGATCGGGAAACCAATACGCGTTCATTTTTAGAGCGGTTTGATACATAACTTCTCGGCTGGCGCCTTGCGACGCCATCAACTCCAAAAGCCCCAACATGGCCATGCCGTGGTTGCAATCCGGGAAATGGGTGGGATTGTTGCAACAAGGACGGTAAATATTTTTACTTACCTCTTCAACTAATTTTTGCTGTTCAGGCGTCAGATCTATCAACGGATGCATGCTGTAGTGCATCATAGAATCGCCTTGAGCTAGCGTCCAGCCGCCAGTGGAAGCAAACTGATTGGTTTGGCCGTATTGCGACATTGGTCCTTGTTCTAAAATTTCGTTCTTATTGCCCAAGCCCAAGGCCCAAAAGAAATTGAGCATGGTATTGGCGTTGTCCGGAGTTACGGCGATTTTTTTATTGTCGGCGCCGTAGAGCATTTTTTGGGCGGTTTCATCAAATTCGCCGCGGCTGGCCATCAATTCCTTAAATTTTGTTTCATCAATCACTCCCGCTTGGCTTAGTTTGATGCCCAGGTCGCCCCAATTTACCGGCAAAAGGAAACCTTTTTTAGGGCTGATAATTTCGGCTAACGCGGCCGCGGTTTTACTGTCGTTGACAGCGGTCGGCTGGGAACTGAATCCGGTTGAATATATCCAGGCGCCGGCGATAAAAACGGCGGCGATGACAATGCTGATTGGCAGAGAATGATCCTTTTTAGTTGTGGGTGTTTTATTTTCTGGTTCCATATTTGTTTTATTTGATTTTAATAGGTATAAGACAGTTAGTTTTTTGGGCGAGAGTTTCCAATTTTTGTTCACCGATCAGTTTCTCGCTGTTCTCTGTTATCCAAGTCGGATAGGCCTCTATGCCCGCCGCCAGGCATTTTTGGGGATCTTGCGGGCATTCCACGTAATTGATGTACCTAAATGACTGATCGAATAATTCCTTTTGCGCTTGGCAGTGCGAGCACCATTCGGCGCCGTACATCGTTATGTTCTTACTGGCCAGACATTGGGCGAATTCGTCCAGTCGCCCCGCTTGGCTATCATCACCCTTAAAAATCCCCCCTACGCTAAAGCTTCGAAGGGCAAGCAAAAATAAAAATGTAAAAATCAAAATTGCAATTAACAGCGTAAAAATTTTAAGTTTTGATTTATAATTTTGCATTTTTATCTTCCGCGTGATTCCGCGCTAGTTTATTCGTCGCAACAATCCACCAGTTTATTCATAATGCCCTGAAGCGTCCAGGGTTTTTCGCTGGCCGCGACCTTTTTTAAGCCATCCGCGTTTATCAGTTTTAAGCGTAAGGCCCAGAAAAGCGAAAAGGCCTTGTGAGCCGAATCAAACATTTTTTTGGCTTCATCTTTTTTGCCGTTGGCGTTAAGCTTGCCGCCGACCTCCATCATTCTCATGGTGGCGGCCAAAAGATGTTTGGAAATGCACCAAGTTTCACCTTCATGCTTGGGCACCAAACGCTCCATTAAACTTTTTCTTAGCAATTTCACTTCGTTAAGAAGATCAAAATATTCCGGTTTTTCGGTTTTGACGCCGGTAAAATAAAAGTGTTCTTCCAAACCCAGAAGATTCATCACCGCCACGCTTAAGTCTTCTTCGGTGGATAAATCCGCCGAGCCGGATTTTTTAAGTTCAGCTACTTTAGCCAATATGTCTTCAAACATTTGAGGCGACATAGCGGCGTTCACCGAAAGGTTTAAGTATTCTTTTTTCATATTTTTTAGATTTTCAATAGCCAAGCTCTTTCGTTACGTAAGAATTCCCAGCGAGAATTCTTACTGGCGCGTCGGCCTCGCTCGCTCCGACTAAGGTCGGAGCACCCTGCCCGCTCGGCCGCCGAGCCAACTCAAGAGCTTGGCTATTTAATTATTTATCCGCTCGTTCGCAGAACCGCGCCGGAACTTATTTCCTTCACCTAATATTTTGATTTACAAAAAGAAAATAAGTATTCCCAGTCCAACCATAGCCAGTCCGCTCCAAAGGCGCAGCCGGCCGGTTTCTTGTTTTTTCCAGTTTTCCATTTTTTCCAGTAGGTTTTTGTTGCTGGCGATGGCCAAGATTACTACCAGAGGCAGGATAAAAATAACGTTGTAGAAGATCAAATATCCCAGGCCGTTGACGTAAGTTGATCGGTCGTGCAGCAAGCCCAGGATCATCAAGTATGGCCCGCCGGTGCAGGGGAATTCGCATAAACCCACCAACGCGCCTAAGAGAAAAGCGGTGGGCAAAGACGCTTTTTCCATCAAAACGGCCATGTAGCGGTGAGCGGCGTCGGGAATTTTTAATTTGATAGGGAAGCCCGAGAAGTAATGGTTGATCAGGTTTATTAAACCTAAAATCACCAACAAAGCCGCGCCGGCTTTGGCCATAAAATGCGGCGTGTCAAAGAGATGCAGAACCTGCACAATCCCGAGGCCAATCAAAACATAAACGGCAAAAAGACCAAAAATATACGAAGCGCCGATTTTTAAGATGCCGGAACGCATTTTGCCCAAACTAAAGAGAAAAGCGATGGTTAAAAGCAAAATGGAAAAAGCGCAGGGATTGATGCTGTCTATCAACGCGGCGACCGTTACCAAAGGCAGCATCAGTTTCCCGCCGTCAGATAGATTCCAAAGCCACCGAGAACTGGCGGAGGTGTTGCCGAGAAATATGGCCGAGCCGACAAGAACCGTGATTATAATGACGAGAATTACGAGTTTAGATTTCATGTTAATAAA
>JACQLN010000057.1 GCA_016204035.1 Parcubacteria group bacterium
CTTTAACCGTCTCGGCGTTGCCCGGCACCGGCGGATAAGTTTTCATATTAAAAGGCCGCGAGGTCTGACCCTTTAACATAAGTTTGACATAACAATTATGATTATCCAAGTTGATAAGATCGCGCGGACCGAATACCGGAGCCAGCTGCGGTTTTAAGAATTCCGCGTCCTCCACGCCGATTCTAAACATAATCATACTGCCGACGTTGCCGAAAACCGCCGCTTTTATTTTATCCGTCAGTTGGGCAATAAACTGGTGCGCCATAACCATATCCAAACGGTATTTTCTGGCTTCCGAAAGTATAGTGGCGATGGAATCGGTGGTGAAGTTTTGGAATTCATCCAAATACAGATAAAAATCCACACGTTCTTGTTCGGCCATATAAGCCCGCCTCATGGCCGTAAGCTGGAGTTTGCCCACAATCATCAAGCCCAAGAGGTTGGCGTTGACTTCGCCCACTTTGCCTTTAGAAAGGTTGGCTAAAAGAATTTTGCGATTATTCATAACATCGCTAAAATTTATACCGCTTTTGGATTGCCCGATGATATTTCGCATCATGGTGTTTTCTATAAACCGCCCCACTTTGGAAACTAAATAACCCAACATTTCCGATTTATGAAAATCGCTGGTTTGGGCCATTTCTTTTTCCCAAAAAGAACGGACCACCGGATCGGTAACTTTAGCCACCTTTTGTTTCATGAATTCTTTATCGGTAAATATTCTTGGTATTTCCACCAAGGTGCCGGGATCGTTGGGATCGGCCATTAAAGTCAGCATGGCGTTGCGCATATTGTGTTCAAACATCGGTCCCATAGTTTCGGGTGGAAATAATCGGTAAAAAATAGACATCATCTCTTGAACCACAAAATCTTTTTCTTCTATGCTCGCGGCCTCCAGCATATTAATGCCAATGGGCCGCTCCAGATCGGCCGGATCAAATAAAATAACATCCTTCCAGCGATGCTGGGGTATGTGCGCCAAAGTATATTCCACCAAATCGCCGTGCGGATCCACCACCGCCAAGCCATTACCCATCTCCACATCTTGGCGAATCATTTCCTGAAGCAAAGTGGATTTACCAGTACCGGTTTGACCAACAATATAAATATGCCTTCGCCTGTCTTCGGGCGCAATTCTGATCACCGTCTGCTGGCTACGATAATCGTTCCAACCCAAATACGGGCCGTCATTCATGCCCCAGGGCGGCGCGGCTGAACGCGCTTTCAACCATTTTATTTTAGGCACTTTTAACCCGGCGTGCGGCAAGTGATAAACACTGGCCAGTTCTTCCGAACTTAAAATTATTTTTTTATTTTCATCAAACAAGCGGAAGCTGAATTCATACACCAACTCTTTTATTTTTTCACGGCTTTCCGAAAAAGAATTCAAATTAGGCAGATTAAATTGAGTAAACGCGCTTTCAAAATCGCCTAAAATCGCTTCGGCTTTGAGTTGATCGGGCGCGGCCACCATTAAACGGATGTTAACCTCAAAATTTGGTTTGGCGGCATGGCTTTCTATGGCCTTGATGGTTTCTTGATCTTGCGGCGTCATGGTGGGATTGATTTTTTCCTGCTTTATTTTTAAGGGCATCAGCCAGGATTTAATGGCCTGATGATACGCTTTTTCAAAAGAAAGGCCTGTTTGCATTTTTTTGGTAACCTTAAGCGCCAGCTTATTAAATTTTTTGGGCGAAGGCCGCATCAATACCTGCATCACCGCGTTTTCGCCCTGATTGAGTTTAGAAAAATGGGTGCCGAGTTCGTTTAGCGGATCCACATCCAGCATCTGATAGGTTTTTATGGGTAAAATGGAATTGCGGCTGGTCATAACATAAGCCGCCGCCACTCCTCCGGCCTCTTCTTGAGGTGAAAATATATTGTAATCCTGAACCGGTTCCACCACCGCTTCCGGGGAAACCGAATGAACGGCTCTAATGAGCGTCTCGCGGTAACGCGTCGGCACTGCCGCGTAAAATCTTATTTCATTGTCTATGTAAACGATCTCCCAAACCAAATAGGGCTGGCCGAACTCAAAAACACGCCAACCGCCCTTTTCCACCATACTGGAAAATATGGTGTAGAGCTGTTCCATTGTTTGAACCCGTTCGCGATCTTTTTTTAAGTTCTGCTGGCCGGGTTCGGTATATTCGTCTTGGGGAATTAAAATCAAAAAAAGCTCCAGATTAAGCCCGCGGGCCACGCGCCCAGGTTTTTTTATGGAGCTAATTATAAATTTTAGAATCAAAAAGCCGGCTGCTATAAGGCCGAATAGCAAACCCACGCTGGTTAGAAAAGTTTGCGCAAGCTCTGGCATCTGTATATTTATATTTAGAGCTTCTCCAA
>JACQLN010000058.1 GCA_016204035.1 Parcubacteria group bacterium
GCGAAGGCGCCCTGGTTTTGAAATTGGAAAATTAGCATTTATTTGATAGGATACCTAAAAGCTAGAAGCTAATCGCTAAAAGCTGTTTTTATGGTGGGTGTAGCTTAGTGGTAAAGCGCCGCTCTGTGGCAGCGGTGATGAGGGTTCGATTCCCTTCACCCACCCCATTTTTATGTATTTCTACCAAATTCCCCCGGTCCCGAAATTTTTCAAAGGATTCAAAAGACCGCAAATAAAACCTTCGGCGGCGGAGTTTGAAAACAAAAAAACCGGCCAAAAAGAAAAACTTATCGCCAGAATAGCTTCTAAAAAAGACTTAAAAGGAATTTCCGAACTAAACTTAAAATTGTTTAGAGACCAAATCAAGTTTGATCCGGTGATGAATTTGGAGTGGACGCGCAGCCGCGACGGACAAAAATACTTAAAACACCGAATAACGCGCTCGGACGGTTTTGTTGAAGTAATTGAAAATCCTAAAAAAAATCTGGTGGCCTACCTGGTGGGAGCCATAGTCAAAAGGCCGCCTTATAGAATCAAAGCCAATTACGCCGAACTGGAAAGCATTATCGTGGAACCGGCCTACCGCGGCGCCAATCTGGGCACAAAACTCGTGTCTGATTTTACAAGCTGGTGTCGCCAAAATAAAATAGACTATGTTTCTTTATTGGTGGCCTCGCAAAATGATTCGGCTATAAAATTCTATAAAAAAATCGGCTTCAAAGAATACGACCTGACTATGCGCCTCAAGCTCGCCGATAAACAGTAATGACGCCCCACGAATACTTAAAAGATAAAAAAGTTTTGGTAATGGGCCTGGGCTTGCTGGGCGGCGGCATCGCCACAGTCAAATGGTTGGTCAAACACGGCGCCCAAGTCACGGTAACCGATCTTAAATCTCGGGCTGATTTGCATAGTTCCATAAAATCGCTGGGATCGTCAGTCCGGCGGGTAAGATTTGTATTGGGCAAACATTTGGTTTCCGATTTCAAATCTCACGGTATAGTTGTGGTTAACCCCGCCGTGCCGCGTGAAAGCCCCTTTCTAAAAATCGCCCGTGAAAACGGCGCGGTTTTGGAAAACGAAGCCAGCTTGTTTTTCAGATTCTGCCGGAACCCGATTATAGGCGTGACGGGAACAAGAGGTAAAACCACTACGGCCAATTGGATCTACCATTTTCTTAAACAAAAATATCCTGAATCGGCCCTGGCGGGTAACTCGTCCGACAATCCCATGTTAAAGGCCTTGGACGAACTGGACGGCCAAAGCCCGGCGGTGGTGGAACTTTCCAGCTGGCATCTGGAGCTTTTACCCCAGTCCGGCCGGGCCCCGCATATTGCGGTGCTAACAAACATCTATCCCGACCATTTGAATCGCTACAAAAATATAACCGCTTACGCCCGGGCCAAAGCCAATATCTTTAAGCACCAAACCGGCAAAGATTTTTTAATTTTGAACCGGAAAAATCTTTGGACCAAGTTTTTCTTAAACCAGAAACCCAAAAGCCGAATTAAATTTATCCCCTTTCCCATTTCTCCCTTTTTGCCCCTTTTTACCCCTTTACCCCATTTCGACCTCGGCGAGCATAATCTGCAAAATCTAAAAACCGCCGCGCTCGCCGCTAACTTGGCGGGAGTTAGTTGGAATTTGATTAAAAAAGCCGCAAAAACTTTACCGCAAATAAAATTCCGCCAAGAGATAATTTTAAGAAAAGGCGGTTTGACGGTGGTTAACGACACCACCGCCACCTCGCCCGACGCCACCATCGCCGCCCTAAAAAGATTTTCTTACCAAGGTCAGACCTTGGTATTGATAACGGGGGGCACAGATAAAAAACTGGAATTCGCCGATTGGGCCAAGACTGTTAAAAAAACCGTTAGGCCGGAAAATCTTTTTTTGCTGGAAAGTTCGGCCACGGCCAAAATGATAAACGCCTTAAACCGAATCGGCTATTTTGGGAAAACCCCACCCCGACTTTATCTTGATTTTAATATTCTTTTGACTTCGGCCGTAAAACGCGCCAAAATCTTAAAAGGCAAAAAAACGCTTTTGTTTTCGCCTAGCGCGGCTTCGTTTGAAAAATTCAAAAACGAATTTGACCGCGGAAACCGCTTTAACCGGTTCTTTATAAAAAACAACTAAAATGTGTTAACCAAGGAGAATAGAAATGACTCCATTGGAAGAAGCGCACATCGCGATTTTTGGATATCCACGAACGGAGGATATGCCGGAAGAAAAACTGGCCCAGCTGGTGATAGAGGGCTTAAGCCCAGTCCTTCACGGGCGCGATTTGGTAAATCGTTGTCGGGATTACATTTGCCAGCGCCGAGATGATTTTTCTGAATTGGTGCTGTGGTGGGTCAATCGCGATTTGACGATGTCTCCATCTGTCCGCGAGTTTCTTCTGAATACAAATTAGACGTATCCCGAGCTTACGATCGTAAGCTCGGGATACGTTACGTAATAATAAATAGGCAACGGCTCAACGGGAAATCCCGTTGAGCCGTTCATTTTTTACCCTATTGGCTAATAACATGGCCTAAGCTTAGCTTAGGCCAAAAGTGGATAACATTACAGAGCCGAGGCTCTCAGAGCCGAATGGCCTATACCCTAATAAACATACACATCCACTACCAACCCCTTATCGTCGTAAAGATAAATTTTGTCGTTAAGGTCGTCAAAAATTTCCTCGGCGCGGCCCAAGTAAACTTTCCATTTGCCCTGGTAAAAATCAGCTCGGTTTTTGGCCCGCTCCACGCACGACTGATAATTGTAATTTTTAACAATAAAATCGCGGCAAGCCGGTTCGCCGCCAAACTGGAAAGCCGTTAAGCGCGGCGCGCTGCAACCGCTAATGCCGCGCGCAAACGTGCGGCAGGCAATGCTTAAATGATTGTAACTGGACGAATCGGGTAAAACGCACCGGCCCGAAGCCGATAAAGAATCATAACCCTCAAAACTGCCGGCTAAATAACCGTCGCAGGAATTTTCCTGAAAATTAACGCCGAGCGGGCTTCTCTTGCCTACGTAAATATCCACCGAAGCATTTCTGGTTAAAACTATCGGGTCGTTGGCCGAAAGTTCTCGGGGATTGTAAACCCGTGTGGCCGCGGGAACACTAAAAGAAAAATTTGAACGTTGCGTTTTAACCACCCAGCCGGAAACGTTTACGCCTAAATCGGAATTTTGATTGTGTAACGTTAATTTTTCGTAATAGGGCTTGGCGGTACTGCCCTGGCGGACCACATTGCCTATTTTAATTTTTCCAAAATACTCCGAAACGTTAACCATAAAAGTTCTGGCGGCCGCGGTGTTGTCAAACTCCCCCGCGCTATTTTTGGCGCGGGCTAACAGCGTGTAAGTTTTCCGGCCCGGCGGCAAATTGTAAACAACCTTACTGCCCGTTTCTTTCCAACCGCCGTCGTAGCCGATCAGCCAAACGTCAAACCGTCTAACCTTTTCAAACGGCACAATCTGCCAGCCGTCCAAAGTAAATTCCACTTTGGTATTTTGGACAAAACCGTTGTGTTCCGGCCCACCGACAATAACTGTTTCCAGCGGGCTAAAAAAGACGCTGTTTCTAACCATCTGGACTTCCCTTTGGCGGCTGGGGGAAATAAAAACCGAACTCCTTAACTTTGATCTTTTAATAATATCGCCCACCTTGCCCGCCTTGACCGATCCGCCCGCACCTATAACCAGAACACCAACTAACACAAAAACCACCAATTTCTTTATCCTATTGGTCCTATTGGTCCTATCGGACTTATTGGTCTTACTTGCCCTGCGTAGCTTTAGCGAAACAGGGTTCGCCCTATTTAATTTTATAGATCTCACAGTCGCATTTTTTATGCCGCGCTGGGCAAATCCGGCGGCCATAATCTATTATCCCATAAGTATAACTAAACCAGTCTTTTTTAGGAATTATTCGCGTCAGGTCGCGCTCAATTTTCACCGGATTTGATTCTTGGGTAAATCCCAGCTTTTGGTTTAAGCGGATCATGTGCGTATCCACCGCGATGCCTTCTACCACGCCCCAAGCGTTGCCCAAAACCACATTGGCTGTTTTTCTGGCCACGCCGGGCAAAGTTAAAATCTCGGCCATGGTTTGGGGCAGCTGCCCTTGGAATTTTGACTGGATGATTTTGCAAGCCGCGATTATGTTTTTAGCTTTGTTGCGGTAAAATCCGCAGGCATGAACCATCCGTTCCAACTGTTTTTGACTTAAAGCGGCAAAATCAGCCGCGGTTTTATATTTTTCAAAAATATTTTCTGTAACTTCGTTCACTTTTTTGTCGGTGCATTGGGCCGAAAGTATCACCGCCGCCAAAAGCTGAATGGGATTTTGATAATTTAGGGCAATCTTGGCGTCGGGAAATTTACTTTTCAAAAATTTAACAACTTTAAGCGCCCGCTTTTTCTGGGCGGCGGCTGTTTCTGATTTGGAAAACGGCAGAGCAAATTGAGTGAAAGACATACAAATTAACTATATCAGATAATAAATCAAAAAAATAAGTCCCTCTGAGCGACTTCGGGAAGGTTTATTTAATTAGATAGGGTGGGGCGAGGGACTCCTCCTTGAGGAGCGAAGAAGGACTTATTTTTGATAAAAACTAAAAAACCCGAGATTTGAAGTCTCGGATCCTTTAATATGCTTGGGTCCGGGCCGCCCGCAGCTCTAGGCACGTTCGGACAGCGCTAACGGACAGTACGTCTTGGAAATATTTTCAGTTGAATCTTAATAAAACACAGTCCGCAACGGACAATACCCATATTGCCGTATTTAGGACTTATTTTGAAGATAATATTATTAAGAACTGAATGTTTTTCCAAGCCGCCAACCACCAAGCATATTATAGGTTTAGCGCACCCAATATATATGTCAATGCACAACTTTTCCACACTGTGGAAAAGTTGTTTTACGACACTTAAAAACCCCTCCTTTTAGGGAGACGTCTAGATGCAAACCCCGTCAAAGTTCTACCGATTCAATTCCTATGATTGTGGAAACTTACTCTTGATATGTAAAACTCTAACGGGGTGGACTTGGATAAAGGATTTTGAAAGTATGTTCAGCCCTATTAGATAGGTGGGTTCCCGCAACGGACAATGCCCGAACGAATCAGTACATAGCCGCAATGTAAGGATCCCTTGAACAAATATTTTGTGCTAAAACTTAAAAAATCCTTTAAGAACGTTCGACGTTCCAACCACCAAGTCCGCTTTTATTTTAACTCCGATCTGCGTTCCCCACAATCCCTAGATATGCACATAAAAAAAATAATTGGTCTGAGCGACTTCGGGAAGGTTTGTTTAATAAGATAGGGTGGGGCGAAGAGCTCCTCCCTGCAGGAGCGAAGACTAATTATTTTTTAATTTTAATAATTAAAAAGTCAGTTCTTCGTCGGTGCGTTTGTAGTCGTAAATCTCTTTTTTGTTAAACCAATAACCAATTTCATGCTTGGCCTCCTGGGGCGTTTCTGAAGCGTGGACGATGTTATGGACCGATCTTTTGTCGCGATTGGCCGCCGCCGCCGAATCCACCGAAAAGTCGCCGCGGATGGTGCCCATCTCGGCCGCCGAGGGCATAGTGCTGCCAGCCAACTTTCTTACCATATCCACCGCGTGCACGCCTTTAACCACTATTTTTACCACCGGGCCGGAACACATAAAATCCAACAGCCAGCCCCGCACCATTTTGCCGATTTTATCGGCGTCTTCGGTGCCCAATTCTTTTTTGGCGTCGTAGCCGTATTTTTGGTAAGTGGCCAAAGTCTTTTCGCCCAAGCGGCGAACCCAATTAGCGTCTTTGGGATAATGCCCGTCTATTTTGGCGCGGCTGGGCCGTTCCAAACCCAAACCGATTATTTTTAAGTTCCTCTGCTCTATGCGCCTGATGATTTCGCCCGCCAAACCCCGCTTGACCCCGTCGGGCTTAACCATCAAAAAAGTAACTTCCTCTTTGGGGTGAAAATTATTTGCCATATATTTTTATTTTTGAGTTTATAGTGTAACTAAATTTAAGGAATAAAAAAAGCCCCTGATGGTTTCCCATCGGAGCTTCTATCGAGGTTGAACCTCGATAGTGCATCTTCACCTTCTGCCATGCTCTTGTACGGCCTTAGCGATCGCGAGAACCGCACACACAATCGCCAATATACCGTTAGTTGCTATGGCCTTGATCGGATCATAATCAAAAAAGACAACACTTACACCTACAAAAACAGCGTTTATTACTGCTACGACTATATAAGTAAGCATCGGCCATTCTCCTTCTTGAGGTCTGAGGATTCGCCTACCACACCCACCGGACGATTTGTCCGATGAATCCGGCCACTACCGCACTGACCAAAACGCTGAACCAGTTCCGCCTGATCCACCACTCCCACACCGGCATGGTCATTCTCATTTTGATACTCCCGGGAAAAGAGTTTTTGGCTTTTTAGGTACTAGTATAAGTATAGCATACTGTATATATGTCTGTCAATAGTAAACACCACAGGCGGCCCATAAAACCCATATTTTAAGCCCATTTTATGACACAACGTATACTGAGCTTACGATCGTAAGCTCAGTATACAACTCACAACTAACGATATATTACATCACCTAATTGATCGTTACGAAAAATTTTGACTCCGGACTCTCGCAACCGATCCAAGACCATCGGATAGGGGTGGCCGTAAGAATTATTGCCCACTTGGATAATGGCTTCTTCGGGTTGGGCGGCTTTAAGCAACCCGGCCGAGGTGGAAGTTTTAGAGCCGTGGTGGCCGACCTTAAGAACATCTACGTCTTGAATCGCGTTTGAGGCAATTAGTTGATTTTCTAAATCCTCTTCCGCGTCGCCCATCAGTAAAAATTTCTTATCGGCCAAATTCAGTTGGCCGACCACCATGGAATTGTGGATGCTTTTGAAATTCCGAGTGAAATCATTTTTCACCGGCGCCAAAATGTGCAATATCTGATTTTGCACATTTTGATTTTGCACATTTTTGTCAGACATTGAATGTTTGACGAAGCTTACTATGTCGCCAGCTTGGGCTAGATACACCCGGCTCCCTTCCGCTTGAAGCGCCGCCATAAAATCGCCGTAGACCCGGCTTTCGTAATTGGCGCCCGAAAACATAAAATTTTTAACGCGGTAATTTCTAAAAACCGAAATAAAGCCCCGAAGATGATCGGCATGGGGATGGGTCAAAATGGCGAGTTCAATTTCTTTATCGTAAAACGGCAAATACCTCCCCAACTTGGCCGCAATGTCGGCCGACGGCCCGGCATCCACCAAAATTTGAACGTCGCCAGGCAACAACACCAACTGGCTGTCGCCCTGGCCCACATCCAAAAAAACCACTTGGGCCTCTTGTTTTTCTTTTTCCAAGATAAACCAAAAAACCAAGACCGCAATAAATACTAAAACGCTTAAAATAAAACTTTTAGTTAACCGGATCATTATAGCCGCGATTTTCTAAATACTTCCAAAATAAATACAGCGCCGGGTAAAACATAAACACCGCCCA